>NZ_JAJCME010000099.1:0-260 GCF_020560115.1 Mediterraneibacter sp. 210702-DFI.5.30 | reverse complement strand
CAAAAACCATCTCAATATGCACTTCGTTTCTAACGTCGATGGTACCCACATCGCTGAAACGCTCAAGACGCTGAACCCGGAAACCACCCTGTTCCTGGTGGCGTCAAAAACCTTTACCACTCAGGAAACCATGACCAACGCCCACAGCGCGCGAGACTGGTTCCTGGCGAGTGCGGTAGACCAGAAGCACGTGGCGAAACACTTCGCGGCGCTGTCTACCAACGGTAAAGCAGTGTCTGAGTTTGGTATCGATACTGCCA
>NZ_JAJCME010000098.1:0-261 GCF_020560115.1 Mediterraneibacter sp. 210702-DFI.5.30 | reverse complement strand
ATCCACCTTTTACTATATCATGTAATCAGTTGATTTGCCTTGACAAACCCACTTATTTATTTACTTTTTTTGATCAACCATGTTGGCAGCCGGAATTCTGATCAGCGTATGCGTATCAGCCAGCTTGCCGCAGCGAACACCCATCCCGTTTAAGACCGTATTGCGATATTTGATCGTCATTACGGCAACGAAAGCATGACCCGTTTTTGAGTCATAGGACTTCAGCTTTTTCATATTCCAAGGATAGCCGGCTGCCTGACC
>NZ_JAJCME010000097.1:0-262 GCF_020560115.1 Mediterraneibacter sp. 210702-DFI.5.30 | reverse complement strand
GACCCGCAGGGTACCCTTGGGCTGGCGGCTCCTGAATACCCCCTCGGCTTCTTCCAGATCAGCCAGCAGGCTGACGCAACGCTGGTAATACGCGGCACCGTCCAGGGTCGGGCTGACCTGGCGCGTGGTGCGGTGCAGCAGTTGCACGCCCAGGTGTGCTTCCAGTTGCTTGATCATTACCGTGACCGACGCGCGAGGCAATTGCAGGCTGTCCGCGGCCCTGGCAAAACCGCCCAGCTCAACGATACGGGTAAACACCAGC
>NZ_JAJCME010000096.1:0-262 GCF_020560115.1 Mediterraneibacter sp. 210702-DFI.5.30 | reverse complement strand
ATTTTCACCCTGCTGACCCTGGCGGTTTCCGGGCTTGGCCATGCCACGCTGCTGGTGATCCAGAAGTGGGCAACCTATGTGTTTGGCGCGCTCAACCTGCTGGTAGGCGGTTTTCTCTGCGCCACCATCGACTGGCCAGCTGTATTGAACGCCAGCCCCGCGCCCATGAGCGCCGTGATTATCGGCATTGGCATCATGGCTGCAGGCACCGGCATCGGCTGGGCCAACGCCGGTGCCGATATGTCGCGCTACCAGAAACACA
>NZ_JAJCME010000095.1:0-263 GCF_020560115.1 Mediterraneibacter sp. 210702-DFI.5.30 | reverse complement strand
CTAAAACACTGGTGACGCGAATAAAAATTGATCCACGCTTGATATGTGAACGCGCACTGCTCACACACAGCATGCCGTTTAGCACGTATTCATCATTGAATTGCTCAGTAAGAGCATCACAAAATTGCTCTTTAGTAATGCCTTTCGCAACTAGTTTTGATTTTTTAGGAATCTTAACCTTGTAATCAGTGGTTCCGTTATCAGAGTTAGCACGAAACGGAGTTGGTACAGTAATATTTTTCCCGAAAACTTTAACTTTATGC
>NZ_JAJCME010000094.1:0-263 GCF_020560115.1 Mediterraneibacter sp. 210702-DFI.5.30 | reverse complement strand
AAAGGTATTGCCCAATGCATGACTAATGATCGCAAAGCCCGGTAAGGCCGCAATGATCGCACCAAAACCGTATTCAGATGCGGTATTCATCACTGCAAGTAAAGACCCGCCAATACTGGCATTGACGCCATCTTTGAAGCCCGTATAGACACGGCGGAAGTCAAATGAAATTGCCGCGATAATACCCACAATTAAGGCTAAACCCACTGCCCAAATGGCAGAGGTTTTGGCAACATCGACGGTGTAAGCTGCAAGTCCAATGG
>NZ_JAJCME010000093.1:0-263 GCF_020560115.1 Mediterraneibacter sp. 210702-DFI.5.30 | reverse complement strand
AGGATGCGCCGCTTCTTGTTATCTCTGCGCCCTGGCTCTTTATGCCTGCGGGGCGGCCTTGATCAGCGTCTCGTAGTGATCGATAAGCTCTGGGCCGTGCAGCGGCGCATCCTTGAAGGGGGCCAGCCAGAGAAAACGCCCGAACGGGCGTTTTCCTGTTTCTAGCGCACCGAATTTTCTGTGGCTGATTTCCGAGTCTTGCCGACCGGCAGCTGGCCCCCGGCATTAAGGCTGTTCAAGCCGGGTGCGCTTTCATAAGATGG
>NZ_JAJCME010000092.1:0-264 GCF_020560115.1 Mediterraneibacter sp. 210702-DFI.5.30 | reverse complement strand
CTTGATCTTGACCCCCAATAATCTTTTGAAAACTGGCCCGCGCCTTTAAAAGCAGCTGCTCACGATGGGCAACCACCACGACGCGGCTACGTTGGGCGCTTTGAACGGCAAACGCGGCCAAATACGTTTTCCCTGTCCCCGTTGCTGAAATTACCAAGGCCCGCTTTTCACCAGCCTGGCGCAGCGCCTCAATTCGTTTGCAGGCAGCTTTTTGCATGGCATTGGGCGTAATCAGATCAGACTGACTCGTTTGCGATGCTGAGC
>NZ_JAJCME010000091.1:0-265 GCF_020560115.1 Mediterraneibacter sp. 210702-DFI.5.30 | reverse complement strand
CGACCTGACCGAAGCCTTCGTACAGACGGAACTCGTCGGTGCTGTTGCCGTTGACTGCCAGAGCACAAGGGGTGGTCTTCGTGCCGGTGGTAGGGCAGGAGCTGTCCTTGTCGTTATCGTAGCTGTAGACACTACCGCCCAAAGTGACTTTCAGGCTGTCGGTAGGTGCGAATTTTGCCCCCAACTGACCGGCATACAGGCGCAGATCGTGGCGAAATTGCACACCTTCGCCGTCTACGTTGTCCTTGAGTGTGTAGTAACCGGC
>NZ_JAJCME010000090.1:0-265 GCF_020560115.1 Mediterraneibacter sp. 210702-DFI.5.30 | reverse complement strand
GATTCAAGCAATGTGGGCTACTTTGCTTTTTGACATTGCTGTGCTATGGTAAGATGATAGAGATATCAACTTGATGACAAACGATTAAGGGAGGCCATTGAAGATGGCAGTTAAGATTAAAACAAAGTCTGGCACGATCGATATTGCTAATGATGTGATTTCAACGGTCGTAGGCGGCGCCGCTACCGATAACTATGGCGTGGTAGGAATGGCCAGTCGCAATCCATTAAAGGATGGCGTCAACCAGATTCTGCGGCATGACAGC
>NZ_JAJCME010000009.1:0-113253 GCF_020560115.1 Mediterraneibacter sp. 210702-DFI.5.30 | reverse complement strand
GACTAAGGATCTTGTGATCAATGCGATCGTGTGGGTTCAAGTCCCATCTTCCGCATCATTTTCAAAAAAATATTTTAGAAATGCGGAAGTGTCGGAACTGGCAGACGAGCAAGACTAAGGATCTTGTGATCAATGCGATCGTGTGGGTTCAAGTCCCATCTTCCGCAGTAAGATAAGACCAAGAGTACAGAACAAAGTATTCTTGGTTTTTTTTATATATAAAACCGTTCTGCTTGGAAAATAATATTGGAAAAGAAAAAAAGAAGAAAATTAAAAAAATAAAAAGGAAAGAGAAGAGTTTTGTCGAATATATATAATAGAGTATTCTTTAAACATTAAGCGGAGGCATTCATGTACTACTCAGAAGAACTGATAGAAGAAGTAAGATCAAGGAATGATATTGTAGATGTGATTTCCGGATATGTCCGGCTGCAGAAGAAAGGCAGCTCTTATTTTGGATTATGTCCGTTTCATAATGAGAAATCACCGTCTTTTTCTGTGAGCAGACAGAAGCAGATGTATTACTGCTTTGGATGTGGGGCGGGAGGAAATGTTTTTACATTTCTTATGGAATATGAGAATTTTTCTTTTGTAGAAGCAGTGAAGTTTCTTGCGGACAGAGCAGGAATCGAACTTCCGGAGATGGAATACTCGAAAGAAGCGAAGGAAAAAGCAGATTTAAAGTCTACGATTCTTGAGATGAATAAGCTGGCTGCAAAGTATTTCTACGTACAGCTGAAATCAGAGCGTGGAAGTCAGGCCTACAGTTATCTTAAGAACCGTGAACTCTCAGATGAGACGATCACAGCGTTTGGATTGGGATTTTCGAACAAATACAGTGATGATCTGTATAAGTATCTGAGAGAGAAGGGATACAGTGAAGACCTGATTCGACAGGCCGGACTGATCAACACGGATGAACGTCAGGGTGTGTACGACAAGTTTTGGAATCGTGTGATGTTTCCAATTATGGATGTCAATAACCGTGTGATCGGATTTGGTGGCCGTGTGATGGGAGATGGGAAACCGAAATATCTGAATTCACCGGAGACAGTTGTTTTTGATAAGAGCCGGAATCTTTATGGTCTGAACCGTGCCAGAACATCAAGAAAACCATACTTTCTTCTTTGCGAAGGATATATGGACGTGATCTCTCTCCATCAGTCCGGATTTACGAATGCGGTAGCTTCATTGGGGACTGCATTGACAGCAGGGCATGCAGCTCTGATCAAGCGTTATGTCCAGGAAGTTTATCTGACTTATGACAGTGATGAAGCCGGTACAAGAGCAGCACTTCGCGCAGTGCCGATCTTGCGGGAGGCCGGGATTTCTGCTAAAGTTGTAAGGATGGATCCATATAAAGATCCGGATGAATTTATTAAGAACCTTGGAGCAGAAGAATATGAGAAGCGGATCCATGCGGCGCGTAATGGATTCATGTTCAGTCTGGAGATGCTGGAGAAACAATATGATATGAATTCTCCGGAGGGCAAGACAGATTTCTTCAGGGAAGTGTCGAGGAGACTGCTTGAATTCGAAGATGAGCTGGAGCGTAACAACTATATCGAAGCTGTTGCAACAGCATACCGGATCAGCCGGGAAAGCCTGGAGAAGATGGTCGCAAAGATGGCTGTGAATGCCGGAATGGCGAGACCGGTCGCAAGACCGAAACGGGCAGAGGGATCTGAAAAGAAGCAAAAGGAAGACGGAATCCTTACTTCACAGAAAGCATTGTTGACCTGGATGATCGATGATGACAGGCTCTTTGATCAGATCAGTCAGTACATAAGCCCGGGTGATTTTACAGAAAGTCTGTATCGGACGGTTGCAGAACTTTTATATGAGCAGAGAAAGCAGGGAGCCTTGAATCCTGCGAAGATACTGAATCATTTCACAGAGGAAGAAGATCATAGAGAAGCAGCCTCTTTGTTTAACACAAGAATCAAAGAGCTGAAGACAAAGGAAGAGAGAGAACAGGCTTTACAGGAGACGATCCTGCGGGTGAAGAGTTATAGCATTGAGCATCAGACAATGAATCTCGACCCGACAGATATGCGGGGGTTACAGCATTTGATGGAAGAAAAACGGAAGCTGGAGAACCTGAAGAATTTGAATATTACAATTCAATAAGGATAAAATAAAACAAGACAGGCTGCGGATGCGCGCAGCGAAGGAAGGAAGAACACATGGACGATATTACACAGAAATTTCTTGAGAGATTGAAAGACCTGGTTGCACTTGGTAAAAAGAAAAAGAGCATACTGGATGTTCAGGAGATCAATGATTTTTTCAATGATATGGAACTCAATACAGAGCAGATGGAGAAAGTATTTGATTACCTTGAGGCAAATAACATTGATGTGCTGCGCATTAGCGGAGATACACCGGACGAGGTGGACGTAGATCTGGATGACATTATCATATCTGAGGAAGATGAAGTGGATATGGAGAATATCGACCTGTCAGTTCCGGAAGGTGTGAGCATCGAAGATCCGGTCCGTATGTACTTAAAGGAGATCGGTAAGGTACCTCTTCTGAGTGCGGAACGTGAGATCGAGCTTGCACAGAGAATGGAAGAAGGCGATGAGGAAGCCAAGAAAGAGCTTGCAGAAGCGAACTTAAGACTTGTAGTCAGCATCGCAAAGAGATATGTTGGAAGAGGTATGTTATTCCTTGATCTGATCCAGGAGGGTAACCTCGGTCTGATCAAAGCAGTTGAAAAGTTTGATTATCACAAGGGATATAAGTTCAGTACTTATGCTACATGGTGGATCCGTCAGGCAATCACAAGAGCAATCGCGGATCAGGCAAGAACAATTCGTATCCCGGTTCATATGGTTGAGACGATCAACAAGCTGATCCGTGTATCCAGACAGCTTCTTCAGGAACTGGGAAGAGAACCGCTTCCGGAAGAGATTGCCAAGGAGATGGATATGCCGGTAGAACGTGTACGTGAGATCCTGAAGATTTCACAGGAACCGGTTTCTCTTGAGACACCGATCGGTGAAGAGGAAGACAGCCACCTTGGAGACTTTATCCAGGATGATAATGTACCGGTTCCGGCAGAGGCAGCTGCACAGACACTTCTGAAAGAGCAGCTGGATGAAGTACTGGATACATTGACAGAGAGAGAGCAGAAAGTCCTCCGTCTTCGTTTCGGAATGAATGACGGAAGAGCACGTACACTTGAAGAGGTTGGACGAGAGTTTGATGTAACAAGAGAGCGTATCCGTCAGATTGAGGCGAAAGCACTCCGTAAGCTCCGTCACCCAAGCAGAAGCAGAAAACTGAGGGATTATCTGGATTAATGATGGAATTATCGAAAAGATTACAGGCGGTCGCAGATCTTGTGACCGCCCATTATAAATTAGCGGACATTGGAACGGATCATGCATATATTCCGATTTATCTGACACAGCAGAAGAAGATTACAGAAGCAGTTGCACTTGATGTCAATGAAGGACCACTGCAGCGAGCAGAGGAACATATCCGCGAGAATGGACTTGAAGCAGAGATAGAGACGAGACTTTCCAATGGATTTCAGGCATTACAGCCGGGAGAAGTCCAGTCTGCGGTCATCGCAGGAATGGGCGGCGGACTTGTGATCCGGATCCTGACAGAAGGAGAGGAAGTGGTGCGAAAGCTCGAGGAGTGTATCCTTCAGCCACAGTCAGAGATTGAGAAAGTGCGGGCATTTCTTCTTGAGAAGGGATATGAATTTCTGGAAGAAGATATGGTCTGTGAAGATGGAAAATATTATCCTATGATGAAGGTAAGACCACCGGTAGCTGATACAGCAGGCGAAGATACAGAAGTAAAGTGCTGGGATACGGTTCAGTTAAAATATGGAAAGCTTTTGCTGGAGAAACAACATCCGGTACTCAGAGAGTATCTGGAAAGAGAGATACGCATTTATCAAAGTATTTTAGAAGGATTGAAAGCGAAAGATTCTGACCGGATCCGTCAGAGAAAAGAAGAATTGGAACAGGAACTTGTAGAAGCAGAGAAAGGGATGAAATATTATGCAGTGTAAAGAGATTATACAGGTAATAGAGGCAACATTCCCGCGAACAGCAGCTTTGGGATTTGACAATGTAGGACTGCTTGCAGGACGTTCAGAGAAAGAGGTGTCCAGAATTTATCTGGCACTGGATGCAACAGATGTTGTGATCGACCGTGCGATCAAGGAAGGCGCGGACATGCTGATCACACATCACCCACTTTTATTCTCAGCAGTAAAGAAAGTGACGGATGAAGATTTTATTACAAGAAGAATTGTGAAACTGATTCAGAATGACATTTCCTATTATGCAATGCATACGAATTATGATGTGCTTGGTATGGCAGAACTGTCCGGAAAGATCATGGATCTTCAGAATGGGGAAGTGTTAGATGTTACCTATACAGATGAAGAAGGGAATCCGGAAGGAATCGGAAGAATCGGTAATCTGGAGAAAGATATGACATTGGAAGAGTGCTGTGTCTATGTGAAACACAGACTTGAACTTGGAAGTCTGAAAGTATTTGGAGATATGCAGAAGAAAGTACACCGTCTTGCAATTTCTCCGGGATCAGGAAAGAGCTCGATTGCAGTTGCTCTCGAGAAGGGGGCAGATGTTCTTGTAACAGGAGATATCGGTCATCATGATGGAATTGATGCAGTAGAGCAGGGGCTTGCAGTAATTGATGCAGGACATTATGGCACAGAATATATTTTTATTGAAGATATGAAGCAGTTCTTTGAGAAGAAGCTTCCGGTGCTGGATGTACTTACAGATCCAATCGAGCATCCGTTCCAGATCATATAATCAGAAGTGAACGCATAATAATGTTCAGCAGGGCAGTTGTGAGCGAAAAGCAGTTCACAAAGACAGTGGAGGTGGCTGAGGAGTTGGAAAGTCAGAAATGTAAGGTTACGATAAGCGGAAAAGAGTATCTTTATGAGAAGGGGACGTCTTATCAGGAGATCGCGAAGGATTTTCAGGAAGAGTATAAACATCAGATCGCACTTGTGATGCTGGATGGACATCGTCTGCAAGAACTTAGAAAACAGGTTTCCGGAGACTGTACGCTGCAATTTATTACAACACAGGATACGGCGGGGTATGACACGTATCGGAGAAGTGTCTGCTTTCTTTTTATTAAGGCAGTACACGATGTGATTGGTCATGAGTGTCCGCAGCAGGTGCGGGTAAGGATTCATTTTTCATTAGGTGCAGGATTTTACTGTACGGTGGAAGGAATCGATCATGTGGGAATGGAATTCCAATGGAAAGTTGAAGAACGCATGTATGAACTTGTACAGCAGAGACTTCCGATCACAAAAGAGTTGATCCATACAGAAGAGGCAGTGGAATTATTCCATCGATATGGGATGTTTGATAAAGAACGTCTGTTCCAGTATCGGAGAAGTTCCTACGTGAATCTGTATGCCATGAATGAATTCCGTGACTATTATTATGGTTATATGATGCCGGATACAGGAGATTTGAAGTATTTTGCATTGTATCTGTATCAGGGCGGAATCGTACTTCAGATGCCGCTGAAAGACGAACCGGAGAAAGTGCCTTTATTTGTGCCAAAGGATAAGCTGTTTCGTGTACTCAGTGAGTCTGTGAGATGGGGAGACCAGCAGGGGATTGATACCGTCGGCGCGCTCAATGACATGATCACGCAGGATGATATGCGTGAGATTGTTCTTGTGCAGGAGGCATTCCAGGAGCGCAAGATCGGAGAGATCGCAAAGCAGATCGCAGATCGCCCGGGGGTAAAGTTTGTTCTGATCGCAGGACCTTCTTCTTCCGGCAAGACAACATTTTCACATCGCTTATCCATTCAGCTCAGAGTGAACGGGCTTCATCCACATCCGATTTCTGTAGATAATTATTTCGTAGATCGGGAGAAAACACCGAAAGATGAGGATGGAAATTATAACTTCGAATGCATTGAAGCAATCGATGTGGAAAAGTTCAATGAGGACATGAGCAATCTGCTGGCAGGCGAGGAAGTCTATCTTCCGGTTTTTGACTTTAAGACCGGTAAACGGAATTTTGAAACAAAGCCAAAGAAACTCGGTGAAAATGATATCCTTGTAATCGAAGGAATCCATTGCCTGAATCCGAAGCTGACAGAACAGTTATGTGATGACCGGAAATTCAGGATCTATATCAGTGCATTAACACAGCTGAATATTGATGAGCATAACCGGATTCCGTCTACAGACGGACGTTTGATCCGAAGACTTGTCAGGGATGCAAGAACAAGAGGGGCATCGGCGACGAAGACCATCTCAATGTGGCCGTCAGTGAGAAGAGGAGAAGAGAAGAATATTTTCCCATATCAGGAATATGCAGATGTGATGTTTAACTCTTCCCTGATCTATGAACTGGCAGTGTTGAAACAGTATGTGGAGCCGTTGCTTCTTGGCGTAAGCAAAGACTCTCCGGAATATGTTGAAGCAAAGCGGTTGTTGAAATTCCTGGATTATTTCGTAGGGATCGGAAATGACAATGTGCCAACGAATTCACTTTTGAGAGAATTTATTGGCGGTGGATGTTTCCATGTCTAATGCAATAGAAAGATAGAAGAAAGAGGATACATAGAAAACTTGTATGTGACAAGAATTTCTATGTATCCTCTTTGCATTAAGATACCTCTTTGTTAATCATATCCTGCAATAAGCAGAAATATACAATATCTAATCCTAAAATCGAGAGAATCAGATAGAGAATAGAAGAATTCCCCTGTATTCCTCTGATGCGGTCACAGCGTTCTCCCATCTTATAAGCCCAGTAAATACCATAGATTCCACAGGTGATCAAAGAAAATAGGAATACCATGCCTCCGCTTGTTGCCTGTGGCTCTCCGGCCAGCTGATTCACCTCATCATTCAGCTTGATCATCCAGTAGATACTGTAGATGCCGCAGGTGAGAAAAGAAAAAACAATTGCAAGTACAAGATTACGTGGCATAATGCCTGCAGTTGCCCCGTTCCGGTAATAATTGTTCTGATTATAGTTGTTCTGGTATGCATTCTGGTAATATGCATTCTGCTGGAACTGGCTTTCCTGCTGCTTTTGATTCTCCTGTGTATGAGCATTATCATTAGGAGTGGGAAGCGGAGCACCACATTCCTGACAGAAAGAAGCACTGTCTTCGCAGAGTGAATTACATTTTGGACAGATTTTCATAGAAGATTCTCCTTTGCATGAATTAGTTCGAAAAATGTCAGAAGTTGACAAGATCCTTCTGAAAAGTATCGTAGCATAAAAAGATACAAGTTACAAGAAATGTAGCCAAGTTTTAGGATATCTTAAGATATTCGATAGAAATAAACCTGGAATATGCATAATATTCTTCCTTTTTCTTTCAAAAAGTTTGTGGTAGAATAGTAATGTTTCTGAAAACAAAACATGAGGAGATGAAAGTATGCCAGTATTTGACTTTAACAGTGCACCGGAAGATAAGAAAGAAGTTCAGTGTACTTATACAACATTTTGTTCCAACGAAGACCATGCGACACCGGAGTGTCCGATTCTTGTTCTGGATAACCAGAACCGGAAGTGGAATCATCATTCCTGCGGTGTATTTACCAATCAGAATAAGCAGACCGCATTTGAGTTTGATGAAAAGGACGGAACATGCAGCGCGGATATCCTGAAAGTGGATGCACGTTTTGTCAGTCTTTTAAAATGGCTTGGAGAAAATCACATTAACGTACGTCTTTCCGGAGAAAATAAGCCGGATGGTTATGCCGTTTACAGAATCCGTGAGATCGCATTTGGAGGCGGAACAAAATTATCTGCTGAGGACGGCTTCCTTCAGTTTATGATCGAGCGGCTGTTTGCAAGCGATGCGCCAAAAGAAGAGATCAATGAAGACGAGCAGGAAGAGTCCGGAGATGACATGAAGCTTACAAGTATTCAGAGTATTACAGACTTCATGACATGCGCAGGACGTACACTTCCGGATAACATTCGCCTGTGGGCAAGAAGAAATCTTGCAGTTGCACGCTCTCATGAGGTCTCTCAGGAAGAGCGCCGTCACGCACAGAGAGCACTTTCTATTATGATGAATATTCAGTGGAAGAGCAATTACTTTGAAGCAATCGATCCGGATGAAGCGAGAAGAATTCTGGATGAAGAGCTGTATGGAATGGAGAAAGTAAAGCAGAGAATCATAGAGACGATCATTCAGATCAACCGTACACACACACTTCCGGCGTACGGACTTCTGCTTGTCGGACCGGCAGGAACAGGTAAATCCCAGATTGCTTATGCAGTTGCAAGAATCCTTAAACTTCCTTGGACAACACTGGACATGAGTTCCATTAACGATCCGGAACAGCTGACAGGAAGTTCAAGAATCTATTCGAACGCAAAGCCAGGTATTATCATGGAAGCATTCTCCATGGCAGGGGAATCCAATCTGGTATTCATTATTAATGAGCTGGATAAGGCGGCATCCGGAAAGGGAAACGGAAACCCGGCAGATGTTTTACTTACACTGCTGGACAACCTTGGATTTACAGACAATTACATGGAGTGTATGATCCCTACTGTTGGTGTATATCCAATCGCTACAGCGAATGACAAGGATCAGATCAGTGCACCGCTCATGTCCCGTTTCGCTGTCATTGATATCCCGGATTATACACCGGAAGAGAAGAAAGTAATCTTCTCCAAATTCTCACTTCCGAAGGTGCTGAAACGCATGAGCCTGAAGGCAGAAGAGTGCATTATGACAGAAGAGGCACTCAATGAAGTGATTGAACTGTACTCCAATACATCAGGAATCCGAGATCTGGAACAGGCAGCAGAACACATCGCAGCGAATGCACTGTATCAGATTGAGGTGAACCATGTGGAGAAAGTTGAATTTGATGCAGAGATGGTAAGAGAACTGCTTGGATAAAGTTGGGCTTTGCCCTAAAAAAAATGAGCTCTGGAAAGTTTTGGCTTTCCAAAGCTCATTTTTTCAATTTCTACTGTCTATAATACTGCAGGAACTCCCCAATCTTACCAACCGCCTCTTTCAGCACTTCAATACGCGGCAGATAAACCACGCGGAAATGATCCGGCTGATGCCAGTTAAATCCACTTCCCTGAACGATCAGGATCTTCTTGTCACGAAGCAGATCAAGAGCAAATTTCTCATCATTCACAATATTGAACTTCTTCGTATCAATCTTCGGGAACATATAAAATGCAGCCTGCGGTTTTACTGCGCTGATTCCCGGAATATCCGTCAGAGCCTTGTAAACATATTCACGCTGCTCGTAAATACGTCCACCCGGAACAATATAATCATTTACACTCTGGTGTCCGCCAAGAGCTGTCTGTACAATGGACTGTGCCGGAACGTTAGAGCAAAGACGCATGTTGGAAAGCATCTTGATTCCTTCAATATAGTCTCTTGCAATATTTTTATTTCCACTTAAGATCATCCATCCGATACGGAATCCGGCGATCATATGGGACTTGGACAGTCCGCTGAATGTCACGCAGAACAAATCCGGTGCGAGAGAAGCGATAGAAACATGCTCTTTTCCATCCATAACAAGACGGTCATAAATCTCATCAGAGAAAATGATCAGCTGGTGCTCTCTTGCGAGATCTACAATCTGCTGCAGTACTTCCTTCGGATAAAGAGCACCGGTCGGATTGTTTGGATTGATGATAACGATCGCTTTTGTACGGTCATTGATCTTCTTACGCATATCCTCGATATCCGGATACCAGTCAGACTGCTCATCACAGATATAGTGCACAGGCTTTCCACCGGCAAGTGTAGCACAAGCTGTCCAGAGCGGATAATCCGGAGACGGGATAAGAATCTCATCCCCTGTATCCAAAAGAGCAGACATGGTAAGATTGATCAGTTCACTGACACCATTTCCTGTGTAAATATCGCTCATCGTTACATTCGGCAGATGCTTTAACTGGGCATACTGCATGATCGCTTTTCGCGCAGAGAACAGACCGGCAGAAGCAGAGTAGCCTTCGCAGTCAGAAAGCTGACGGCTCATGTCATAGATCACCTCATCCGGTGTACGGAAGCCGAATGGAGCCGGATTTCCGATATTAAGCTTCAGTACATGAGTTCCCATCTCTTCCATTCTGGCAGCCTCATCAACAACCGGACCTCTCACATCATATAATACATTATTTAACTTGGATGATTTCTTGAATTCTCTCACTTTCATACCTCCTGAATTATCTGCGGATGTCTGTATCTTATCAACATCTGACAGTGTGGAATCATTATCATTATTACTGTTTAACCAGTCAGGATCAACCTGCAGGGCATCTGCCAGAAAATGTAAGATGTCGGTACGCGGGATTGTCTTCCCACTGACATACTGGCTGACATGACTTTTCCCAAGCTTGATCCCTTTCTGCTGGGCAAGACGAACAAGATCAACCTGCTTCAGGCCTTGCTCGTTCATAGCGGCTTTTAATCTGTCTGCAAAGGTTTCCATAAAGCTCCTTTCTGGGGTTATCCTTCCATGGGTCAGACCCCATTAATAAAGTATTAACAAAATATAAAGTTCAATTTAAAATCTGTTTCAATACGAAAATCTCTAAAAAGTTCAATTTAAAAGTTCAAAACTTTAGTCAGAGTATACCACGATAAATGAAAAAGTTCAATAAAAAAATTACTGTTATAGAAAATCCGCAAAATCACGGTATCATTAAGAAAATATGATATACTAAAAGTGTTTATTACAGCAAAATACAAAGTACACAGAACGAAGGGAAACAGGAAAATGATTCTTGAAAATGAAAAAATAAAACAGGCATTGGAATATATAAAGGAAGAAGATCCGGCGACGACTCAGGATACGCTCAATATGTGTCAGATCCCGGCACCTTCTTATAAGGAAGAGAAAAAAGCGGAGTATATCCGGGAGCGGTTCCGGGAGATCAGGCTTAGGGATGTCAGGATTGACGCTGTTGGAAATGTTCTTGGGATCTGGCCGGGAACCGGTGAAGGACCAAGTGTAATGCTTGCAGCACACACAGACACAGTATTCCCGGAAGGGACAGATCTGACGATAAGAAAAGAAGGAAATCGTTATTATTGTCCCGGCATTAACGATGACACACATGCAGTGGCGGAGATGATCGCAGTGGCGAAAGCAATGATCCATGCAGATCTTCACACAAAAGGGGACTTGATCTTCTGTGCAAATGTGTGTGAAGAAGGACTTGGAGATCTAAGGGGCGTGAAGTATTTGTTCGGATACGACAACAAAGCTTCAGAAGAATGTCCAGAGGTAGATGCATTTGTCTCGATTGATAACCAGTATACGGGCGGGGTGATCTATACGGCAACAGGAAGTCACCGTTATGAGGTGACATTTACCGGAAGAGGTGGTCACAGTTTCCAGAACTTTGGCATTCCTAATCCAATCCATGCAATGGGACGAGCCATCGCACAGATCGCAGAATTCCAGGTCCCGGATGAGCCGAAGACGACATTTAACGTAGGCGTGATCCAGGGAGGGACTTCTGTAAATACAATTTCAGGTTCTGCATCCATGCTGGTAGACCTCCGTTCGGACAGCGAAGAAGAATTGAACCGACTGGATGAAGAACTTCATAAAGTGATCGAACTGGCAGTGGAAGAAGAAAATGCAAGATGGGATGTTTCAAAGCCGCAGATCAAAGTGCAGATCGAAGGACGCGGTGTGAGACCGGCGGGGGCACAGCCAAAGGACTGTGCGATCGTGAAAGCAGCATTCCGGGCGGCAGAACTGCTGGGGATTGAACCGGAGTATCGGTATGAGAGTAGTACAGATGCGAATATCCCGATCAGTATGGGAATCCCGGCAATCACTGTTGGAAGAGGTGGAGAAGAAGACGGAATCCATACCCTTCAGGAATGGTACGAGCCAAAAGAAGCATGGCTTGGACCACAGAGAGATTTGCTTCTGATGATTCTGCTTGCCGGAGCAGAAGGAGTCTGTGAGCCGGCTATAGAAAAAAGATAAAAAATCTTAAGAAAATATCAATGTCTTTTTAGGCACATTTCCTGTATACTGATGGTATGAGAGAATATTTTGTGCAGATTGTACCGGATGTCCCGGAGATTTTATCTTTTGCACAAAAAGAAGTAAAAATAAAACAAAGCAGGAGGGCAAAAGATGCGGGGAATCAGAAAGCAGTCATCCGACACACAGAGCTCCAGTCAGCCGAAAGAAAAAAGAAGATTGGATACAAAACAGAAAAAAGGAATGTTGATCGGCGGAGGTATCTTCCTTGTGGCAGTGATCGCCCTGATTCTTGTGAAGAATCTGACAGGTGGAGGTGGAGCAGATGGAGAGAATGTTCTCTATGCGGATTCCGTCGGAATGATCACAGGGACAGGACTTGGGACACAGAACCGGTTTACAGGAGTGGTTGAAGCACAGGATACGTTGAAACTGACACTGGCAGACAATCAGAAGGTAAAACAGATCTTTGTTGAAAAAGGGCAGGAAGTAGAGCCTGGAACAAAGCTGTTTGAATACGATACAGAAGAGCTTGCCATGACATTAGATCAGGGAAAACTGGAGCTTGAGAAGATCACGAACAACATCAGCAGCCTGAATTCACAGATCGCGGCACTTACAACGGAGAAGAAGAGTGCACCGGCCAGCGAACAGCTGTCCTATACGACACAGATCCAGGAACTTCAGATGGAGATCAAGCAGGAAGAGTACAATTATAAAGTAAAAGAGCTGGAAGTAAACCGTACACAGAAGAGCCTGGAACAGTCTACAGTAACTTCTACAGTTGCCGGAATTGTACAGGAGATCAACGAACAGCAGGGAACAGACCCTTCTACAGGAGAGTCCCAACCGTTTATGAGTATCCTTTCTACAGGAAAATACAGAATCAAAGGAAAGATCAGCGAGCAGAACGTCGGAGATCTGACACCGGGCACACAGGTGACAATCCGCTCCAGAGTGAATGAAGATGAGATCTGGACAGGTACAGTAGATAACGTAGACACAGAGAAGCCGGAGAACAGTTCCCAGGATTCTATGAGTTACGGTTCTGAGAACAGCGATAATCAGGCAACAAAGTATCCATTCTATGTCACATTGGATACAATGGATGGATTGATGCTCGGACAGCATGTCTATATCGAGACAAGTACTTCACTGGAAGCAGACAAGATGTGGCTGATGCGTGACTACATTGTAGATGTAGATTCAGATCATCCATATGTATGGGTGGCAGGAGATAATGACAAGCTGGAGAAGCGTTCTGTTACACTCGGAGAGACGAACGAAGATATGGGAACCTGTGAGATCGTAGACGGACTGAAAGCTTCTGATTACATTGTATGGCCAAGTGAGGAGTGCAAAAAAGGTGCAGCTGTTGTGAAGAACGATTCAGGTACATCAGGCAGTACTTCAGATATGTCAGGAGCCGAGGGCGGTTACGAAGAACCTGTAGAAGAAAATGCAATGCAGGAAGGAGTTCCGGGAACGGAGGAGAGTGTGGATGAATAAAAAGAAAATAATCAAGATCGGCATTCCTGTGGCAGCAGGCTGTATCGTTCTTGCACTTGGAATCGGTTTCGCAGTGAAGAACAGCGGAAAGGCTGTTAAAGTAGCTCCTGTCAGCAGTATGAATTCCGGTGGCTGGTACGATGATAGCGGGATTGCAAGTTACGGAACCGTCACAACGAACCAGAAGCAGGACATTTACGTGGATGATACTATGCCGATCACACAGGTTTACGTGAAAGCCGGAGATACGGTGAAAGTCGGTGACCGCCTTGTGGCTTACGATACAACACTTTCTTCTCTGGAGCTTGAGATGAAAGAAATGCAGATTCAGGGGATTGACCTGAACATTCAGAACCTGCAGAAAGAGATCACCCAGCTCAAGGGGACAAAGACCGCGAAGGCAGATACAGGGGTATCCGTCGTGCAGACAAGCACAGATGGAGAACAGCAGCCAACTGTACAGAAGATGAGTGCTGTAAAGACAACCATTCTTAATACATCAAAAGAGGATGAGAATAAAAAACCGGATGGCGATACCTCGAAGGATGATACGACAAAAGACGACAACACAAAAGATGATACCTCAAAAGATGATACTTCAAAAGACGATGCTTCGAAAGATGATAATGCGAAGGATGACACATCCAAAGATGATAATAAAAAAGACGATGTACCGTCTTCCGCAATTGAGCGTCCATTCCCTGAAGCATTAAAGGGAAAAGAGGTTTACAGTGAGATTACATTAGATTCTGTTCCTTATAATAAAGAAGACGCAGACGGAACAATGGAAAAACCGTATCGTTATCTTTGTGCACCGGGGGCAGCCGTAAATGCACCGTTTATGCTTAAAGTATTAAAAGAGGGTCAAGTGTGTGCCTTTGATGTAGTAGATAACGCAGAAGCGCCGACCAAATTCATTTCCTGCTGGATCCTCGATGGAAAAACAGGACAGGTAGTCATACCGGATTCACAACCAACTCCAGACCCGGAGCCGACTCCAAATCCAGAGCCAACTCCGGAACCAGAGCCAACTCCGGAACCAGAGCCAACTCCGGAACCGGATATTTCAGAAGATCCGGTTATCCCAGACACCCCGGACCTCCCGTCAAAGGAAGAAGTGGCGAAGCAAATCAAGGAGAAAGAGCAGAAGATCAAAGATCTGGATCTTTCCAAGAGATCCGCTGAACTGGAACTGAAAAAGCTGAAGAAAAAGGTCGGGGACGGCGTGATCAAAAGTACGGTAGAAGGTGTAGTCAAAGAAGCGACTGACGAAGCATCTGCAAAGAATGAGAACAAACCGGTTGTCAGCGTTGTCGGAGAAGAAGGTTTCTATGTGACCGGAAGAGTCGGAGAGACAATGCTTGATCAGATCAAAGAAGGAATGACTGCGACTGTCATGTCCTGGCAGTCGGGAGAATCCTACGAAGCGACAGTTACAGGTGTTGGCAACTCACCGGTAAGCGATTATTCCACAGGAGAGAACCAGAATCAGTCCTTCTATCCGTTCACGCTCGTGATCCACGGAGACGCAAATCTCTCGAATGGTGAGTCTGTGAATCTGTCGATGAATGGAATTGCAGCAGGTAGTGATGGATCAATCTATCTTGAAAAAATGTTTGTCCGCGAGGAAGGAAACCGCTATTATGTCTACAAGCGGGGCGATAACGGCAGATTAACAAAACAGTATGTAGAGGTTGGCAAAAATATGTACAATTCACTGGAGATCACCTCCGGCCTCACAATGGACGACCTGATCGCGTTCCCTTATGGCAGAGATGTCAAAGAAGGCGCAAAGACACAGGAAGCAGATACCCTGTACGACTATTATTAAGAAGACTGAACAGTATCAAAATGAAAGAGAGTGAGGTGCCATTATGTTAGAAGACATCAGACTGGCGTTTCAGGGAATCTGGAATCATAAATTAAGATCTGCGCTCACAATGCTCGGAATCATCATAGGAATCGGTTCCATTATAGCAATTGTGTCCACGATCAAAGGAACGAATGAACAGATTAAGAAGAATCTGGTCGGTGCAGGAAATGACGCGGTAAATGTACAGCTCTATCAGGGTGACTGGCCGATCGATCTGCAGTATCAGTCACTCCCGGACGGTGTGCCGGAGATCTCAGACGAGACATTGCAGGAAGTCGTTGAACTCCCGGAAGTGGAGACAGCGTCTTTATATCATACAAGAAATGAATACGACGCAGTTTACCGCGGCGCAAAGTCATTAAGTAACAGCGTGATCCTTGGAATTGACAGAAATTACCTGGATGTTTACGGATATCAGGTAACCAAAGGAAGAGGATTAACAGACAAAGATTATTCCGAAGGACGAAAAGTAGCCTTGATAGACAAGACAACAGCGGCAAGTTTATTCGACAATGCAGATGTGATCGGAAGAACGATCGAAATTAAAGGAGAACCTTTTGTTGTCGTTGGAATGGTTGCGAAGAAAGCAGAGTCCCAGCCGGTAATCAACTCAATGGAAGATTACTACCGCTACATGTCAGATGACCAGAGTGGAAAGATCATTATTCCGGATAATGTATGGCCGGTCATCTACCAGTATGACGAACCACAGAACCTTGTCGTGCGTGCAAAAAGTACAGATGATATGACAACGGCAGGAGAGAAAGCAGCAGATATTTTAAATGCTATGCTGACAGTTTCAGATGATACCGTGAAATACAAAGGAGAAGATCTGTTAGAACAGGCAACACAGATCCAGGAGATCAGTAACTCGACAAATCAGCAGCTGATCTGGATCGCCAGCATTTCCCTGTTAGTTGGTGGAATCGGAGTTATGAATATCATGCTCGTGTCGGTTACAGAACGTACCGGCGAGATTGGATTAAAGAAGGCACTCGGAGCGAGAAAGCGCAGAATTCTGACACAGTTCCTGACAGAGGCGGCGGTGCTGACACTGCTTGGAGGAATTATAGGTGTTCTTGGAGGAATCGCACTTGCGTACATTATATCCAAAGTCTCAGCAGTTCCGGTAGCGATCAGCGGAGTTTCGATTGTGATCGCAGTGCTGTTCTCTACATTGATCGGCATTATCTTCGGATTGATCCCGTCCGTGAAAGCAGCGAACATGAATCCAATCGAGGCACTTAGACATGAATAAAAAAACAGTGGAAAAAGAAAATACTTGTTTCAATTTCCTTCCATATCTGTTATAGTATGTGTTAATTAAAAGAGTCAGGAGAATCTGAGTGATCGGATTCTCCGTCTTTCTATGCAAAGAGAAAATAGCAATTATTCAAAGGAAAAGAGAAAAGGGGCATGTAAATTTGAGCAGCAGTACATTCGAGGGAAAGAAAAAGACAGAGAACGGAACAAAGAGGCTGATCTTCACAGCAGTATCTATCTTGCTGGAGATTGTATTCCTTCTCTTTCTGTTCACAAAGGTAAGTGAATACGCAACTATTATTGATTGGGCAACAAGAATCGTGGCAATCTTTCTTGTGCTTGGACTTTACAGCATGGATAAGACTTCATCAATGAAAATGCCATGGATCATACTGATGCTTGCATTCCCGATTCTTGGTGTGAGTCTGTATCTTCTCGTAGGTCTGAATGGAAGTACGAAGAAGATGCGGGCAAGATATGAAGAGATTGATAAAAAACTGCTCCCATATCTTCCGGATAACAGACAGATTCTCGAATGGATGAAAAAAGAGAGTCCGCAGGCGGGGGCAATTGCTTCTTATCTGACGAATTACTCTTGTTACCCGGTTTATCAGAACACAGATGTTACATATTATGATGAGGCAATCAAAGGGCTGGATGCACAGCTGGAGGATCTTTCAAAGGCAGAAAAGTTCATCTTTATGGAGTATCATGCCATCGAAGACGAAGAGGCATGGCAGAGGATTCAGACGGTACTTGAAGACCGTGTGAAAGCAGGCGTAGAAGTCCGTATCTTCTATGATGATATGGGATCGATCTGGTTTGTGAACATGGATTTTGCAACAAAACTGAAATCTTTAGGAATCAAATGCCGTGTATTTAACCCGATTCTGCCGGGACTGAATATGTTCCTGAACAATCGCGATCACCGGAAGATTACTGTGATTGACGGAAAGGTTGCTTACACAGGTGGATACAATCTGGCGAATGAGTATTTCAACATCACACATCCGTATGGAATCTGGAAAGATACCGGGATCCGTATGGAAGGAGATGCGGTCAAGTCTATGACAGTAGCATTTCTGGAAATGTGGAATGCAGCCGGAAATGTAAAGTCAAAAGAACTTGTACCGGAGAAATATGTGCTCAACTATGCATACCAGGCACAACAGCGTGGTTATGTCCAGCCATATGCAGACAGTCCTCTGGATGGAGAGCAGGTAGGCGAGGAAGTATATATCAGTATGGCGAACAAAGCGGAGAAATACTGCTGGTTTATCACTCCGTATCTGATCATTACAGACGAGATGACACATGCACTCACACTGGCAGCAAAGCGTGGTGTTGATGTGCGTATCATAACACCGGGAATCCCGGACAAGAAGATGGTTTACAGTGTGACCCGTTCCTTTTATCATAATCTGGTTAAGCATGGAGTCCGTATCTATGAGTGGACACCGGGATTCTGTCATGCGAAGATGAGTGTGGCAGATGATAAAATGGCGACCTGCGGAACGATCAATCTCGATTACCGCAGCCTGTACCATCACTTTGAGAATGGATGCTTCCTGGCAGATTGCGATGCAGTGCTGGAGATCCGGGATGATCTGATCCGCACGATGGGAGAAAGCAGAGAAGTGACCGAGCAGTATAAAGAAGGAAGAAGTGCGGGCTTAAGACTCGGACAGCTGATCTTACGTCTGTTTGCGGAGCTGCTCTGATAATATTACCGGTTATACGATGTGCGAACAGCAATCTGATAATATCGTTTGTGGGTTGAATTTGCACCGGATTGATTGTATAATGAACTTGATTGTTGAGAAATTAACAATAGTTTTTTTATGAAATGGATGGTCTGCCGGTCAGAAGATACTGGACCCGACAGCCGGATATGAACTTTATTTTATGAAGGAGGAATCAACGATGATTACCTGGAACAATTTGGATAAGCTTACTTCTTATCAGGAACTTGAGAAGACAGAAAGTGTAGACCTCGCAGCAGTGATGGCCGGAGAGAACGGAGCAGAGCGTGTGAAGAACTACAGCGTTCCGATGGCAGAAGGATTAGCATACAATTATGCAGCGAAGAAAGTGGATGACACAGTTCTCTCAGCTCTTGAGAAACTGGCAGAAGAAGCACAGCTGACAGAGAAGTTCGAAGCACTTTACAACGGAGAAGTTGTGAACACAGGAGAGAAACGTCTCGTACTTCACCACATGACACGCGGACAGCTCGGAGATGCTGTTGTGGCTGACGGTGTAGACAAGCGTACTTTCTATGTAGAGCAGCAGAAGAAGATTGCTGAGTTCGCGAACAAAGTACATGCAGGTGAGATCACAAACGGTGCCGGAGAGAAGTTTACAACAGTTGTTCAGATCGGTATCGGCGGAAGTGACCTCGGTCCTCGCGCAATGTACCTTGCACTTGAGAACTGGGCAAAGAAGAATGATACATTCAAGATGGAAGCAAAGTTCATCAGCAACGTTGACCCGGATGATGCGGCAGCAGTTCTGAATTCTGTAGATGTTGCTCACTCTATCTTCGTACTTGTATCCAAGTCAGGAACAACACTTGAGACTCTGACAAATGAGTCCTTTGTAAAGGATGCTCTTAAGAACGCAGGACTTGACGCATCCAAGCATATGATCGCAGTAACAAGCGAGACTTCACCACTTGCAAAGAGTGATGATTACCTTGCAGCCTTCTTCATGGATGACTATATCGGAGGACGTTTCTCATCTACATCAGCAGTTGGCGGAGCAGTACTTTCCCTCGCATTCGGACCGGAAGTATTTGCACAGTTCCTTGACGGAGCAGCAGCTGAGGATAAACTGTCCATCAATAAGAATATCAAAGAGAACCCGGAGATGCTCGATGCATTGATCGGTGTATATGAGAGAAATGTACTCGGATACCCAAGCACAGCAGTACTTCCTTACTCTCAGGCACTGAGCCGTTTCCCAGCACATCTGCAGCAGCTGGATATGGAGTCTAACGGAAAATCCGTAAACCGCTTTGGTGAGCCGGTTGATTATGTAACAGGACCGGTTATCTTCGGAGAGCCTGGAACAAACGGACAGCACTCCTTCTATCAGCTTCTTCACCAGGGAACAGATATTGTGCCGCTTCAGTTCGTAGGATTCAAGAACAGCCAGATCGGTACAGATGTTGTGATCCAGGACAGCACAAGCCAGCAGAAACTCTGCGCGAACGTAGCTGCTCAGATCGTAGCATTTGCATGTGGTAAAGAAGACGAGAACCGTAACAAGAACTTCGAAGGAGGACGTCCTTCAAGCATCATTATCGGAGAGCAGTTAACACCAGCATCTCTCGGAGCACTGCTTGCTCACTTCGAGAACAAGATCATGTTCCAGGGATTCCTGTGGAATGTAAACAGCTTCGATCAGGAAGGTGTTCAGCTCGGTAAAGTCCTTGCAAAACGCGTACTTGCACATGAGACAGACGGAGCCCTGAAAGTATTCAGTGATCTTCTGAACATCTAATAGAATCATATAAGTAAAAAGTATAGGAATCGTGCTGTCGGTGGAGAGTTCTGCTGACAGCACGATCTTTTATATATTAGGAAAGTGCTTTCCTAATATATAAAAAACGCTCCGCTTAGGATGCACACTGCGGCGTATAATGTAAGTGTCGCAAGCGACCGCCGCAGGCGCGAGAATGTGCCGAGGCACATTCTTTGTTCAAGCAGGGATTTTGTAAAAGAGAGAGGAAGCAAATGAAAAAGCGAAGGATTAAAGGAATTCAGATGATTCCATATGGACTTCTGGCCGGAGTTATGACAGAAGATTCAATAGAAGAGAGGCAAAGAGAAGTCTGCCTGACAGAGATTTCATCCGAAGGATTCCGCATCCGGATTTGCAGGAGAGGGAAAGCAGAGGAGAACATTTATCCGAAAGCATTCAAGATCTGCTTCTATCAGATGGATCAGGCAGAGTATCGGGAGATTGAAATTCGTCATTTTCAGACAGAGGCCGGGGAACAGACAGAATTCTATCAAGCCTATGATATTTTCACAGTTCAGGAAGATTATAAAGAGGCCTTTCAGAAGCTCTGTGTCGAATACAGCCGATACATTTCACTCAAGCTGGAAGAGGATGATGCACATCTGGCGCAAGAAATGACCGGTTATCCCGCGCAGGAAGAAGAGGAACATTTCAAGAATGAAACAGAACAAAATAAAGCGTGGTTTCAGAATGCGGAGATCTTCCAAAATCTGCCGGCAGAATTAGCGGTAGAACTGGATCATCCGAAACTATACGAACAATATCTGACCAGACCGATTGAACGGTTCATGAAAGAATACTGGCAGCAGCATGGAATCAAAGATGCGCGGATCCTGGGAAGACAACCGGAACGGTTGTATCTCGGCAATCAATTCTGTCCACATTTATTTCCGAAAGAAGAACAGTTCTTTGCACTTCTTGAGAAAGCAGATAAAGAACGGATGGAAGTGACCGTTGTCTTTTCCTTTATTCGGGAAGACAGGCTTGCACAGACAGAACAGCTGTTGACACATCTGGATCAGTGGTGTGAACAACAGAAGACTTCCGGGGCGGAGAAGAAACGACTTGAGGTTGTAGTCAATGATTGGGGACTGGCACATCTTGTGAAGCGGACAGAACATCTGATCCCGTGTCTTGGGACGCTCTTAAATAAGCGGAAGAAAGATCCAAGAATGTCCTACAAGATGGGAGATAAGACGCTGTTGGAACAGAATAATCTGAATGCAGGATTTTATCGCACCTATCTGGAAGAAAGCTTTGGAATCAGCTGTTATGAGTGGGAAAGCTGCGGTTATACACAGGAAATACCGCAAAAGATACAGAACCATCTACACGTGCCGTTCTATCAGACAAATACGTCGAGCTATTGTACACTTTGCGCTATACTGGAACACGGTGAACGTGGAAAACAAAGGGAGAGACAAGAATGTCCGGCACTGTGTCTGGAACATAGCTTCTTCTATCCAAAGCATTTATATATGAAGGGAAAATACAACAGTCTGTTCGCATTGGATAAACATCTGTTAGATGAACCGGAGCAGTTGAAGAGAGAACTCGGAATAAAATGGAACCGCCTTGTGGTCAATCTATTGTGAAATGTGAAAAACAGAAGGATGATGGAAGAATGGAGACACAGAAAAGAAAACAGAATGAAAAAGAAAAAGCAGAGCGAAGGATGAAAATCGTTGCAGGACTTGGCTCTATAGATGAATATATTCCATATGTCCAGGCAGGAGCAGACGAGTTGTTCTGCGGATATGTGCCATATAACTGGACAAAAAAATACGGAACCGTACTTCCACTGAACCGCAGGGAAGTGCTGGCTTATAATGTGCAGCTCGGTTCTTTCAGTGAATTAGAAATCCTCTCAGCAATGATCAGGAAGTACAGAAAGCCGGTGCATATCGCGATGAATTCCCTCTATTATATTCCGGAACAATATGAAGAGATTGCAGACATTGTAAAACAGTGTATGAAAATCGGATTCGACAGCTTCATCCTTGCCGATCCGGCATTGATTTTGTACCTGAGACAGAAAGGCATATTCTGTAAGATCCATCTCAGCGGTGAAGTCGGAGAAATGAACAGGGAGGCAATCAAAGTTTTCCGGGAAATGGGAATCGGCCGGATCATCTTCCACAGGAAAAATACAGTTGCATCGATGCGGCAGATGATAGAAGCTGTAAATGCAGAAAAACTGGAATTTGAGGCCTTTGCATTGAACGAATTGTGTCAGTTCACAGGAGCATTCTGCAATTCCCTTCACTGTGACGAGATGGGTTATCTGTGCAGGACGACCTACTGGGGAGATGCTGAGATGGAAGAGCGTATGGAACGAGTGAGAAAAAGAACATTGGAGATAGAAGAGCAACAAGAACAACAATATCTCTGTGGGAAAAGTGGATGTGCTCTGTGTGCGCTGCCACAGCTGGAGGCAGCAGGGATTACTCATCTGAAACTGGTTGGACGAGGAAATTATGTGGAAGATATGATCCGGGATATTCGGAATCTGAAGTCTGCGCTGGGGGTTCTGGAGGAGAATCGAAGAGAAGAAAAAGAGACAGAGAGATATGTCAATCAATTAAATAAGAAAATCTTTGCTGGTCAGCTGTGTGGAAATAATTGTATTTATAATCCGGGGCAGTTTCTTTGAGCTGTCTGGGGAAAAAAAGAAAAATTCAGAATAGAAAAAGAAAGCGTATTTCGTGGAGTAGATTACTCTACGAAATACGCTTTTTCTTTAAATTGTTCCAAATCTTAGTATAATTATCATGTTTAGTTTACTCTTTTCAAACATTTCTGTCAATGTATATACGTTCATTTCATGAATTTATACAATCTCTTAGCAAAAAAAGTCAAAAAACAGACACTTTCGTCATTTTAATCTCTTTTTTGAATGGATTTTTATCTATTCGCCGTCAAATTTATGGTCAATTGTCAGTCAATTTACAAGCTATCATATCAGAAAATCAAAAATATTTATTTTAAATTATCTAAGTTGTTTCGTGCTTTTACAATCACATGTATTTAAAAATTAATCATAATTACAAATTTCACAGCATTTATTTACCGTCAATTTTTTGGTCAGACACCTGAAAACCATTGATTTCCAAGGCTTTCCGTAAAAAATTCGTAGAGTAATCTACTCTACGAAATTTTTTGCAAAAAGGGTGAAGGCTTATGGGAAGAAGACCGGCAGATCTGTCAGGAAGAAAGTTCGGTATGTTGACAGCCAAGTATGCGACAGAGAAAAGAGATAAACGAGGCTCCGTTTATTGGCATTGTGTCTGTGATTGTGGAAATGAAGTTGACGTGACGGCAGCAGGTCTTGTGCATGGTAATTATCATAGTTGCGGTTGTTTACAAAAGAAGAACCGTCAGGAAATTGCGCAGAGACGACATCTCGTAGACGGAACCTGTGTTGAAGTACTAGAAAAAAGAAAAAGCAGAAAAGATAACATGAGTGGTTTTCGTGGCGTTTTCCAGTTGAAGAATTGTAATCGGTATCGTGTGGATATCGGATTCAAGGGAAAGCGCTATTATGTTGGTCTTTTTGACAATTATGACGAAGCGGTGCAGGCAAGACTCGCAGCGGAGAACCTAATCCACAATGGTTTCATTCAGAAATGGAAGGAATGGAATGAGAAGGAGAAGGAAGATCCAAAGTGGGGGAAGAAGCATCCGCTTGTGTTTGATGTGAAGAAAGAGGATGGGGAGATTCGGGTGAGTGTGTGATAGAGATACAGGTTTTATGAAGATGTGAAATACCATTCTGAAACACACAGGATGATTATATTGAAAAATACCTTGCAGAAAAAGAACTGAATCTGACAGCAACGCTGGATGCTAAGGCTGCATATGCTGATGCGGATTTTGTTGTAATAGTGGCTCCAACCAATGTCTACTTAAGAAAATCAGTTGAGGTCTGATGGTCTATGGTGGAGTTGGATATACATACAGATATAAGCACCTCTGCATAAATATGCGCCGGAGAAATGCGGAAGAAGACGCAACTGATTTTATTGAGTGAACCTGCCTGGATAAAGATATGTAGGAAAATAGACGAAATATCGAGAAAAGTATTGATTGCTGAGGTAATTGGATACGACAGCATAAGAAAACACTTAGCCGAGTGTGTGGTGGACACATGAGGAATTAGAGAGAAACACCATCCATATGGATGTGTACATAGAAAATTAGAGGATATGGCCGATGAGGGCCGGAGGAGTAAGATTATGAGCTACAGAGAAAGATACGAGCAGTGGTTGAAAGATGAATTTTTCGATGAAGCTACTCGTAGAGAACTGAAGTCCCTTACGGACGAAAAGGAAATTGAAGATAGATTTTATCGCGATCTGGAATTTGGTACTGGCGGTCTGCGTGGTGTGATGGGTGCAGGTACGAATCGTATGAACAAGTATACGGTTGGCAAAGCAACTGCTGGTCTTGGAAAATATCTTTTAGATACTTACGGTGCTGAGGCGTGTAAGAATCGTGGTGTGGTAATCGGTTATGATACTCGAAATAACAGCGAGTTCTTTTCCAGAACGGCAGCAAATGTCCTGAGTGGAATGGGAATTCGTGTTTATCTCCATGCCCACGCACGTCCTACGCCTCAGCTGAGTTTTTCTGTGAAGTTCTGGAATGCACTGGCAGGTGTTGTAGTGACAGCCAGCCACAATCCGAAGGAATATAACGGTTATAAAGTGTATGACGAGTTTGGATGCCAGCTGGTTCCTTGGCAGGCAAAACAAGTTATAAGCTATGTGGACGCTATTACGGATTACCATACGATCAACTTCAAATCCGATGATTCTCTGGTTTTCATGGCAGATGTCACAGATAACTTTGTAATGGCAGTTATGAAGCAGAGCCGTTATAAAAATACTGTAGCTAAAAATGATTTGAAAATTGTATACACTCCGTTGCATGGTACTGGCAATGTTCCAGTTCAGAAAGCACTTCGTTTGGACGATTTCACACAGCTGGATGCAGTGGCAGAGCAGGTCGTGCCGGATGGCAGCTTCCCGACCGTAGTTTCTCCGAACCCGGAAGACCGTCGTGCACTGGAAATGGGTATTGCTCAGGCAAAGCGTACCAATGCAGACATTGTACTGGGAACTGATCCTGATAGTGATCGTGTAGGTATTGCCGTGAAGAAAGCTGAGGGCGAATACCAGCTGATGACTGGTAATCAGGTTGGCGCTCTTCTCATGAATTTCGTATTGAGTCATACAGATATGGCACAGTATGCTCATCCGGCGGTAGTTAAAACAGTCGTTACTTCCGAGCTTGGTGCAGATATTGCTCGGAAGCATGGAATCAAAGTTTTCTCTACGTTGACTGGATTCAAATTTATTGGTGAGAAGATTACTCAGTTTGAGCAGGCAAAGAAGAACGGTAAGAAAGAACAGGATTACGATTTTCTCTTTGGTTATGAAGAATCCTATGGTTATCTTGCCGGAACACATGCTCGTGATAAAGATGCCGTTGTAAGCTCTCTGCTGATTTGTGAAATGGCAGCAGAAGCAAAAGCAAATGGTAAGACTCTGCTGGATGAGATGAATGAAATCTATGCGGAGTATGGTTACTATCGTGATGCACTGGATAGTTTCACCTTAAAGGGCAAGGACGGTCTGGAAAAGATTTCTTCCATGATGACGGAACTGCGAGAGGTCGGTTCTCCGTTTGCAGGCACTCTGTCTGTGACAGATTACAGTAAGCCTGTAGATGCAGAAGAAGGTTTCGGAATGTTGCCGACATCTAATGTGTTGAGATATGTCTTGGAAGATGGTTCCTGGATTGCAGTGCGTCCGTCCGGTACAGAGCCGAAGATCAAGATTTACTACAGTATCAAGGGTGCAGATAAAGATGTAGCTGAAAAGAAACTGGAAGAGATTCAGAATACAATTCAGACGAAACTTGGGCTGAAATAAGAGAGGAGAAAAAATTATGAATATTATTTTACTTTCTGGTGGTTCTGGTAAGCGTCTCTGGCCCCTTTCCAACGATGTACGTAGCAAGCAGTTTATCAAACTGTTCAAGAATAATGATGAGTATGAATCTATGGTTCAGCGTGTTTACCGTCAGATCACTACGGTAGATGCTGACGCAAAGATCACCATTGCAACGAGTAAATCACAAGCAAGTGCCATCAAGAACCAGCTGGGTGAGAAGGCTTCTATTTGTGTAGAGCCTTGTCGCCGCGATACATTCCCGGCCATCGCACTTGCCGCGGCTTATCTCCATGATGAACTGGGTGTTGATGAGAATGAAGCAGTTGTTGTCTGCCCGGTTGACCCGTATGTGGATAGTACCTATTACGAAGCTGTAAAGACCCTGCAAGAGTTGGCAGAGCAGGGTGGAGCAAACCTGACTTTGATGGGTATTGAACCGACTTATCCCAGCGAGAAGTATGGCTATATCATCCCGAAAAACGGCGAAAATGTCAGCAAGGTAAAGGAATTCAAGGAAAAGCCAGATGTGGAAACCGCTAAGAAGTATCTGGCTCAGAGTGCACTGTGGAATGCAGGTATCTTTGCATTTAAGCTGGGGTATCTACTGGACAAAGCACATAGCATGATCGACTTTGAGGATTATCGCGATCTGTTTAATAAGTACGATACCCTGACCAAGATCAGCTTTGACTATGCTGTGGTCGAGAAAGAGTCCAGTATCCAGGTTCTGCGTTACAGCGGTGACTGGAAGGATGTTGGCACTTGGAATATGATGGCAGAGGTTATGGCGGATAAGACCAAAGGCAAGGCCATTCTGGATGAAACCTGTGAGAATACCAATGTGGTAAATGAACTGAACATTCCGATTCTTTGTATGGGTTGTAAGGACATGATTGTTGCAGCCAGTGGTGACGGCATTCTGATCGCTGATAAAGAACGCAGCGGTTACATGAAGCCTTATGTGGAAAAAATCGAGACGGAGGCAATGTATGCCGAGAAGTCTTGGGGTACTTATACGGTCATTGATGTGCAACCGGGTTCTATGACTGTCAAGATTTCCATGAGAGCCGGCGAACACATGGCATATCACATGCACAACTACCGTGAGGAAGTATGGACGGTCGTTTCTGGTAAAGGTAAGGCAATCGTTGACGGTATGGAGCAGGTACTCCGCACTGGTGATGTGATTACCATTGCGGCGGGCTGCAAGCATACTGTTGAGGCTATTACTGCACTTGATATGATTGAAGTTCAGCTTGGAGAAGAAATTAGCGTCACAGATAAGATTAAATTTCCGATGGAATAAAAAACAGTGGGAGACAGAGTAATGGAAATCATGAAATTGATTCCGACGGGTAAGGATTATTTGTGGGGTGGTACTCGACTTCGGGAAGAATACGGAAAGAAAATAGATTTAACACCATTAGCAGAAACTTGGGAATGTTCGGTTCATCCGGACGGCCCAAGTTATGTGATGAATGGTACATATAAAGGGAAAACACTGGCTGAAGTGCTGAAAGGTCATCCGGAATACCTTGGTACAAAAGTAGAAAACGGTGAACTTCCGGTTTTAGTCAAGTTTATCGACGCCAAGAAAGATCTCTCCGTACAAGTTCATCCGAGCGATGAATATGCGAGAGAGCACGAAGGGGACAATGGCAAGACCGAAATGTGGTATGTCATTGATGCTGACGAAGGAGCCAATCTTATTTATGGTTTCCGGCATGAGGTGACGGAGAAAATTCTCCGAAAGGCAGTTGAAACAGGAACACTGGATAAGCACTTGCAAAAAGTTCCAGTTCACAAGGGCGATACCTACTTTGTTCCGGCGGGGACTGTGCACGGTATTGGCAAGGGTATTTTGGTAGCAGAAATTCAGGAAAGCTCCAATGTAACCTACCGTGTCTACGACTATAATCGCGTGGACAAGAACGGTAAAAAACGGGAACTGCATTTTGATAAAGCTGTGCAGGTTATGAACATGAAGGTTGCACCGGATGTGAGTCAGAAACCGAGAATGGTGAAATACTATTTTGGCTGCTCTCGTGAACTACTTTGCCGCTGCAAATACTTTGAAACAGAGCGAATTCAGGTCACAAAGGGCTTTGCATTTTCTGTCATGGATGCCTCTTTTCAGGTGCTGATGTGCCTGAACGGATATGGTGAAGTGCAGACGATGGATGCAGAGCAGAAGCCGATGCGGTTCAGCAAAGGTGAAACACTGTTCTTGCCGGCAGGACTGGGCAGATGCTTGGTTGTTGGTGATGCAGAGTTGATTAAGGTTCGGTGTTAAATCAGTCGGTGGTGAGGATGAATAAATGGCAAGAATGAAATTTATGAATACGGAGATTGATAACCTGACAATGCAGGAAACATTGCAGGCCATTGATCAGTTGATTCAGGAAAATAAAAGTGCATATGTGGTGACACCTAATGTGGATCATATTGTGCAGCTCGAAACAAATAAAGAACTGCAGGCTGTATACAAGAATGCATCTTTAATTTTGACAGATGGCAAACCCCTGCTGTGGATAGCCAGCTGGTATGGCACACCGATTAAGGAGAAAATATCTGGATCTGATTTATTCCCACTTCTGTGCAAGATGGCCGCTGAAAAAGGATATAAGATGTTCTTTCTGGGCGCAGCGGAAGGCGTGGCAGCAAAAGCTGCTGAAAATCTTATGAATAGATTTAAGGGATTACAGGTCGTGGATACATACTCTCCACCGTTCGGTTTTGAAAAAGACCCTGTGGAAATGGATAAGATTAAATCTATGATAAAAGAGGCAGCTCCGCACATTTTGATTGTTGGCTTTGGATGCCCCAAACAAGAAAAGTTTATGTACCACCATTGTGCAGAGCTTGGAGTTCCAATTTCCTTTGGGCTGGGGGCTAGTTTCGATTTTGAAGCTGGAAATATTAAGAGGGCTCCACGCTGGATGGCAAATCATGGGTTGGAGTGGCTATTTAGGATTACGCAAGATCCAAAGCGCATGGCAAAGCGTTATTTAGTCGATGATAGAAAAATTCTTGGATTAGCAATTAAGTACAGAAAATAAGATGGAGGAAGAGTAATGGGAGCATTTCAGAATATTGGTGTTAGCGATTACCTAAAACGCTATGGGTGGAAATATGGTATTCAAAGAGGTGCTTTCACTGCATTTCCGTTCCACGTTGTAAATGACTATGAAAATAAGAAAATACTCTATTATAGCAAAGTTGAGAAGAAACTGAAAAAGAAATATCTAAAATCTGCATCAATAGATCCAGAGGGATTAGAATTTGGAACAATAGAAGTTGATAATCCTATATGGGTGTATTGGAAGCAAGGATTAGATCAGGCTCCGGCTATTGTTAAAAGCTGTATCAATTCAATAAAGAAGAATGCTGATACTGAAGTTATTGTTATTACAGATGATAACGCCGAGCAGTATGTGAAATTTCCGCCGTATATTATGGAAAGGCTAGCAAAAGGTACAATGTCAACCGCGGCATTTTCAGATTTGCTGAGATTTTCGTTATTGGAGCATTATGGTGGAACATGGATTGATTCTACAGTGTACTTAACAAACAAATTGCCGGAGTACATTACTAAGAGTGACTTATTTGCTTTTCAGGATTCTTTTGGATTGATAAGAAATCCTGCATTGATGAGTGTTTGGCTTTTACATAGTACTCCCCATAATGAGGTAATACGGAAAACCAGAAATGTGGCATTTAAGTATTGGGAAAATCAAAGCTATGTGGTTGAGTATTTGTTGCCCTATATAATTTTAACAATGATACTTGAACAACATCCGGAAACGTTTTCTAAAATGCCATATGCTAATAGTGATTATACTCATTTGATGCTAGAACATATAAATGAAAAATATGATGAAAACCTAATGAATCACATATTGAGTTTATCTAGTATCCATAAATTATCTTATAAATTAAAGGACGAGGCTTATACAAATAAAGACAATCTTTACCACAGAATAGTAGCCAATATTCTTGGGGGGGGCAGAGCCTAAGTAACACAGAAGTACAAAATCACTAGAAAAATATAGAAGACATTCAGCTTATTTCATCGGCGATTACGAGAATCGAAAGGTACTTTATTATCGAAAATCTATGCAAAATTGAAAAAGAAATACCTGGTATATGCGGAGTGTGATCCAGTCGGTATAGGATTTGGAAATTTTGAAGTAAATAATCCAGTATGGGTTTATTGGAAACAAGGGTTAGAAAATGACAAGGAAAGTCAATAAAAGATGCCGTATGCTAATAGTGATTATTGTCATTTGATGCTTAATAATTTGGATTTACCGTTTGATGAGAATAAATACAAGCATATTACAGAATTGTGCAATGTTCATAAGTTGACATACAAGCTATATAAAGATGTTACGGAAGATAAGAATAATTTTTATAGCAGAATAGTAAGGAAAGAGGAATATGCAAAAAGTAGTAATCAATGGTGACTACCTTGCATTTAATACATTTGCAGGGGTGAGTCGCTTTGCAACAGAAATTCTTGCGGAATTGGATTTAATGGTGAAGGATTTAAAGGTTGAACTGCTTACACCAGAATATGTTGAGAGTTTGCCAAAGTTTAAAAATATCAAAATTGTAAAAATTGGACAGCAACCGATTTTGAAGTGGAAAAATACAGCTCTTCCACAATATGTTAAGAAACAAGATGCTCTTTTAGTCGATTTGACGCAAGCCTTTCCGTTTGGGGTGAAGGGAATTACATGTGTGCATGACTGTATTCCTGAACTGGTTTCCACGGCATATAGTGGTGTGTTTGGAAAACTGGTGAAGAAGCCATTGAAACTAATTCAACGGAGAGCTGTTATTAAAAATAGTGTGGCAGTTATTACGGTAAGTGAGTTTTCAAAAAAAGATATCGCATGTTTATATCATGTAAATCCAGAGAAAATAACAGTTGTGGGAAATGCATGGCAGCACATTGAGAAAACAGCGTATGATGATGCCATAATTAATAAGTATAATCTTGAAACAAAGAAATTTTACTTTTCTTTGGGAAGCAGAGTAGAGCATAAAAATCTGAAGTGGATTGTTTCTGCGGCATTACAAAATCCAGAATCTGTATTTGTGGTTTCTGGAGAAAATAGTTACAGCAAAGGATTTGATGAATCTCAGTTTCCGAAGAATATTATTTTTACTGGCTATATCAGTGATGGAGAAATTAGAAGTCTGATGGCCAATTGCAAAGCATTTATTTTGCCGTCAATTTATGAAGGCTTCGGAATTCCTCCTATGGAAGCCTTGGCTGAGAATGCACAAATTATTGTATCGAATACCTCATGTCTGCCGGAAATTTACAGTAAGTCAGCACATTATATTGATCCTTATCAGTTAGAGAATATAGATTTGGATAAGATTCTTGCGGAGCATGTAGAGGACCCAGAAGCGGTATTGAATAAATATAGCTGGGAAAAATCGGCGAAAACACTGTATTCATTGATTTGCAGATGCATGCGATAGTAGAAGAGAATGCGAGGTATGTTATGAAAATTTTATATCTGATACTTCTTTATAACGGCGAGATTAATGGTGGACATACATACCGTATGGCTACAGCCAAAGCATTAAAAAATCTTATTGGTTATGAAAATTTAGACATTGTCTTATCGGAGCTGGATACATCTGATTGGGGTTGCAATGTTGTAATGCGAATGAAAAGCTATTCATCCGGAAAGGAAAAGCTGAGAAATTTATTAGAAGGTAACATTACACAGAGAAGCAATAAAGATATTGATGAAATCGTTAATCTTATTAATAAGAATCAGTATGATATTGTTTTGTTTGGAAGTTCAGAAACTGGAAAGCTCGTTAGCGAAGTTAAAAGAAGATGTAATGTAAAAACGATGACATGGTATCACGATATTGTTGCTGATGTCATTGAGCGAAAGAAAAAGACAGAGTTTAACTTGAAAATGCTTCCAATTTGGAATACTGAAAAGAAGGCAGAGGGAACGGATGCGAGATTAACAGACGTTCCAATTGTTTTACATAGAAGAGATGCAGATCTTTTGCAAAAATATTGGGGTCGGAAAACGGATGTGTTTATCCCCATTGCATTAGAGGACAAGTTTGTTCCTTATGATTACAGTGCTGAAAGTGAAAAGAATGAAAAGCTACAGTTGCTATTTGTAGGGGCATACAACTGGTCTGTTAATGTGGAAGCTGCAAAATGGTTTTGTGAAAACGTGATGTCGAAGTTAAATGACTATGCTGTGCAATTTAATATCGCGGGATTTCAAATGGAAAACCTCTTAAAAGATGGATGGGTTGGGCAGTATAAAAATGTAAAAGTCTTAGGTACTGTTGACGATTTAGCTGAAACGTATAAAAAAGCTGATGTTGTAGTAGAACCGATTTTGACTGGATCGGGAATGAAGGTAAAAACCGCAGAGGCATTGATGCATGGAAAAGAAGTGATAGGAACACAAGAAGCTCTTGTTGGCTATGATGAGCTTTCCGATAAGGTCTGCGAAACGGCGGAGGACTTTATTAGTACGATAATTCGATATAGCACTAACAGGCCAGCACGGTTTGTTCCTTTAAATAGACTTGCATACGAAGAAAACTATTCTATAAAGGGTATAGAAAATAAACTTAGATATGCAATTAGTAAAGCGGAAAAGTAGGGATAGAGTGGAAATGAAGAAACAACCGTTAGTGTCAATAATAGTGCCAGTATATCATGTGGAAAAGTATTTAGATGACTGTGTTAGAAGCATATTGCAGCAGACCTATTCGAAGTTTGAGCTGATTTTAGTAGATGATGGATCAGATGATATTTGTCCACAAAAATGTGAAGAGTGGAAAGCAAAAGATGCTCGTATTAAAGTAATACATAAAATCAATGGTGGCCTTTCTGATGCAAGAAATGCAGGTCTTGAAATAGCTGGAGGAGAATATATTGCATTTGTTGACTCAGATGATTTTGTTCATGAACGTTATATCGAAGAACTTCTAAAAATAATTGAAGAAAATGACTGTGATATAGCAATTTGTGGATTTCAGAAATTTATGGATGGAAGGCCAATAGAAAATAAAGAGCTTAAACATATGGTTAGATGCTTGCAGCCGGTAGAGTGCTATCGGAGCACAGATGCTTATTATGATGTTGCATGGAACAAGCTGTATAAAAGAAGTGTTATTGGAGATATTCGGTATCCATACAGAAAATTACATGAAGATATTTATACGACATACAAGATCATTTTTTCTGCTGGAAGAATTGGAACAACTGAGGATGAACTGTACTTTTACAGGCAACGTGGAGATAGCATTATAGGAAATCAAATAGGAGCACCAGGAATTGATATTGAGGAAGCTCTTTGGGAGAGAATTAATTTCTTTAAGGAAAGAGATTCTGCTGTATATGCTAATGCGCTAGAAACTTATGTATCTAATGTATATAAAATTTTAAATAACACAACTAAAAAGGTGCAAAGTGGAGATACAAAGATAATACTTCAAAGATTGAAGAAAATAGCAAAAGATGTTTTTAAGCAGAAAACTTTGGGAGTGGTAGATAAGTTGAAAATTTATATAAAAATTTGCAAATGCCAAAGAGTATAAGGCGGAAAGGAAAACTGTGAAGATTAAAGTGGTACGTATAAGATCGCTGTTAGAATACGCAATCATATTTTTATATGTGATTAGTAGTACTATGGCCGTATGGCGATATGTACCTGAGAATAGTAAAACAGCGAATATGATTACTTATATGATATATTTGTTGGTCGCAGTATATGGCATTGCAAATATAGTAATAGGTGGTAGTGGAGAAATCAAAAAAAGAGATATTACTCTAGTTGCATTAGTTCTATCTTATAATATTTTATATTCAATAATAAGTCGAGATACATCATCTATATTTTATATGTGGATGTTGTTACCACTGATAATAATGCTTATTTTGTGTTGTAGTTTAAAAAACTGTGGCCGTCTAAAGCAGTTTGTAATGGAGTTCGAAACAATTATTTTAGTACTTGCGATTATTTCTTGTATTTTATATTTTGGAGGAGAAATATTTCATATATTGCCATATAAAATGATAGCTGTAACACGAGGTGAAATGGCAACATATTCGATAAAATCGTATTTTGGACTTACTTATATAGGACAGTCACAAACTGTATTTGGGATAACATTTGCAAGAAATACAGGCATTTTTTTGGAAGGCCCATCTTGGGGAAGCTTCTTATGGCCGGCATTTTTTGTGGAGTTGTTTGTTAAAGAGAAACCATCAAAATTTAATGTAATAGCTCTTTCAGTGACGGCAATAACAACTTTTTCGGCTAAGGCGATTATTTTTATGATGATCATTGCTGGACTGAAATACATAAGTGATTCTGTTATAAAAACGCATGAAGGAGATACAAAGTTTAATTACAAGGTTCTTATATGGCCGTTTCTTATTTGTGTGATTTCTATAATAGTATTTAATTTGCTGACTTCTAAATCAACATTTGAAGGCGGTTCTATTGTTGCAAGATTGGACGACACAGTCGCAACATTTGCGGCATGGAAGAATAACGTATTATTTGGATGCGGATTCTATAATGAGTCTTATATTAGATCGTTTATGACTGGTAATACGCTGAGAGGAAATACAGCGGGACTATTAAAAGTATTTGCGTTAGGCGGAATTTTTATTGGAATAGAATATTTGGGAGGTATTATTCTTTTTATAAAAAATTCGTTGAATAGTGTCTGTGAAAAAATTGCTTTCGGTGGATTGTTCATCATTAATTTGTTTTTGTCAAGTACATTTAATTCTTTGTTTTCTCTTTTCTTTGTAGCACTTGGGTTGACTTATATTTTAGGTAAAGGGAATGGATGTATAACCGATGAATGATAAAAGAAGCGTATTTTCAGGTTTGTTCTGGAAGTTTAGTGAAAGAATATTAGCACAGGGAGTTTCGTTCGTTGTTTCCATAGTTTTGGCAAGACTTCTTATGCCAGAGGATTATGGAACAGTTGCAATGGTTAATGTTTTTATCACGATTGCAGATGTGTTTGTTGTCAGTGGCTTTAGCACAGCGTTAATTCAAAAAAAGGATGCGGACGATACTGATTTTTCTACGATATTGTATTGTAGTTTGTTGGTAGCGGTTGTAATCTATATTATTTTATTTGTTTCAGCCCCTTTTATTGCTGATTTTTACAACACTCCGATACTTTGCAATGTGATTAGGGTGTTTAGTTTAAGAATGCCACTTGCAGCATATAATTCTGTTCAGCATGCTTATGTGTCCAGGCATATGCTTTATAAAAAATTTTTCTATTCTACCTTATTTGGAACGATATTGTCTGGATTTGTTGGAATTGCAATGGCATATTATGGGCTTGGAGTTTGGGCATTGATTGGTCAGTATTTTACAAACTCTATTGTGGACACAATTGTTCTTTCATTCACTGTTGAATGGAAGCCAAAGTGCCTTTTTTCAATTAGCGCAGCAAAAAAGCTGATGAGTTATGGTTGGAAAATATTGGCGGCTGACTTGGTGGGTACGGTCTATCAGCAGTTGAGATCATTTATAATTGGAAAAGTTTACACATCATCGGATCTTGCATATTACAATCAGGGAAAAAAATTCCCGGATTTAATTACAACGAATGTTGATGGAACAATTTCGACGGTACTGTTTCCCGCAATGTCTAATTATTCTGATGATAAAGAACGAGTTGGAAAAATGGTAAGCCGAGCTATGAGAGTGTCGTCGTTCGTTATTTTTCCACTTATGATTGGTTTGGCAGCTATTTCAAAACCACTTGTTTTAATTATGCTTACAGATAAGTGGCTTCCCGCAGTGCCATTTATGCAGATTATGTGTATTTCAGGTGCAATAAATTCTGTAACTAATGCTAATTTGCAGGCAATGAAAGCAATTGGCAGAAGTGATATTGTATTGAAATTGGAATTTGCAAAAAAGCCTGTTGGTCTATTAATGATAGTTGTAACGATGAATATCAGTGTGACAGCAATCGCATGGACTATGCCTGTTTATGCGATTTATGCAGCCGCCGTAAATATGAAGCCAAATAAAAATTTGATTGGCTATGGATTGAAACGTCAAATTAAAGATCTTATACCGGCAACGGTCTACTCATTAGCTATGTACTTTGCAATTAAAGTGGTTTCCTTGGTTGAATTGCCGATACTTTTATCATTAATCTTACAGGTTATGACGGGAGCAGGTGTATACCTAGCCCTTGCATATTTTACAAAGGCAGATGCTTTCCAATATATTGTTGGATATGGAAAAGATTTAATAAAGAGGAAAATATAATGGAAAGAAGTTATTTGAATCGGTTACATGATGCAGCTTATTATAAAATTGTAGTTCCATTTGAAAATTTCGTTATGGCTGTTTTTCCTGTTAAAAATAATAAAGTTGTATTTGATAATTTTTGCGGTAAAGGATATGGCTGTAATCCCAAATATATAGCGAATGCTTTGTTGAATACTACAGAGTCCCCCAATATTGATATTGTATGGGTTGTTAATGATATGAGCGTTGAAATGCCTAAGGGAATTAGGAAAGTTCAATATGGAACATTAAAGGCAGCTTATGAATGGGCGACGGCAAAAGTTTGGGTTGATAATGTAAGGAATTCAAGAAAAGTTCACAAAAAGAAAAATCAATTCTATATTCAGACTTGGCATGGTTCCATTGGTTTGAAAAAATCAGAGCAGGAGGTTGAGGATTCTCTCCCGGTCAACTATGTTAAAGCCGCAAAGCACGATGGAAAAATCACTAATTTGATGATTTCCAATGGAAAATATAGGACGGATAGGTATCATAATCATTTTTGGTATTCAGGAGATGTTTTGGAATGTGGATTTCCTAGAAACGATATTCTAATAAATCCTACAAAAGAGGTAAGGGATAAAGTCTATAAGACATTAGGAATTGCTCAAAATAAGAAAGTAATTCTGTATGCACCAACATTTAGATTAAATACTGTAGATCCGAAAGATCCAGTTGCACCGTTCAAATTCGACTATGAGAATTGCAGAAAGAAGCTTGGAAAAAAATTTGGTGAAGAATATGTATTTCTTCTTCGGATGCATCCTAATATTGCAAAATATAGTAATTTGTTTTCTTTCTCAGACGATATAAAGAATGCTACAGGTTATCCAGATATGCAGGAGCTTTTGGCAGTTTCAGATGTTCTGATCACCGATTATTCTGCATGTATGTTTGATTCGATGATTGCAAAACACAAAGTGTTTCTTCTGGCTAAAGATATTGATGAATATACGAGTCGAGAACGTGGATTGTTATTTAATTTTAGAGAGCTACCGTGCGCATTAGCAGAATCGCAAGAAGAATTAGAAGATAATATTCAAACATTTGATATGAATGATTATCTGGAAAGGTGCAACAGTTTCTTCAAGAAAATTGGATTCAAAGAGCCTGGTACAGCTTCGGAAACAGTTGCTAATTTAATTATAGGTAAACTGAACAGTTGAATTATGTTCTATGAGGAGGGGCAATATTGATATATAAACAGAGAATTGCTTATATTGATTTAGTTAAAGGTATTGGAATTTTCTGTGTATTGTTTGAGATTCTTGTTCCGAATGGTGGCATGGTGAAACCGGCGATTTATAGCTCCCATATGCCACTTTTCTTTATTGTAACAGGTATTCTATTATAAGGAAAGGAGAACTTTAATGGAAATTTTAAAGGACAGTAAAATCGCTGAGACTGTTGGCAATAGTACTTTTTTAATTACTGGGTCGACGGGCATGATTGGTCAAAATATTGTTAAGTTATTGCTGAGATATAATGACGAATTTGACACCAACATTCGTGTTATAGGACATGCCAGAAATGCAGAAAAATACAAGAAAATTTACGGAGGTATGTTGCATAGGAATGATTTGTGTTCATGCTTTTGTGATGTGACTGCATTGAACATCAGTGAAAAGGTTGATTATATTGTTCACACAGCATCCATTACTGGTGGGAGCAAGCAGCATATTGATTATCCAATGAGAACTATAGGAACATCTATTGACGGAGCACGTGCCGCATTAGAAATGGCGCGTGAACAAAAAGTTAAAGGAATCGTATTTTTGTCATCATTAGAGGTGTATGGAAATACTGGGCAAGACAAAAAGTATATTACTGAAGAGGATGGCGGATACATTGATCCGATGAATGTTAGAAGTAGCTATTCGGAAGGAAAACGTATTTGTGAGTGTATGTTTTCGGCATACGCTAAGCAATATGGGGTTCCTGCAACAGTAGCTAGATTAACCGCTTCATTTGGACACAGTGTATCTTATCGTGATAATAGAGTCTTTGCTCAATTTGCCAAAAGTATTTTGGATCATAAAGATATTATTCTTAAATCGACAGGAGAAACCGTTCGGGATTATTGCGATACGGAAGATGTGGCGAGAGCACTTCTGATTTTGTTGATAAATGGTGTTCCGGGAAATGCTTATAATGTTGCAAATATGAACACAGAAATCTCAATTCGCAAGTTGGCAGAAAGATTTATAGAACTTTATCCGGAAAGCGGGTCTAAACTTGTGTTTGATTTGTCAGAGGATGCTACTAAGTTTGGGTATAACAAGATAATGCGGAATGTGTTAGATTCAAATAAACTGCAAAATCTGGGATGGTATCCGAAGTATAATATTGATGACATGATAATTCATCTTATAGAGTCGATGAAGTCAAGTGAAGAAAGGGAAAAATAATTATGGCAAAGAAGTATAAAAGAGGTTTTACAGTGGGAACATTTGATATGTTTCATATTGGCCATTTAAATCTGGTGAAGCAGGCAAAAGAATACTGTGATTATTTGATTGTGGGTATTCATTCGGATGAGTGGGTAATGCACTGCAAAAATAGACCGACAGTTATTAATTATGAGGATCGCGCAGCTATTGTTGCAGCAATAAGATATGTAGATGAAGTTGTAAAAAATGAAACGCGCAGCAAAATGGAGGCGTGGGAAAAGTATCATTTTGATGTGGCATTTATTGGTGATGATTGGAAGGGAACGGAAGTATGGAATAAGATCGAGGCTGAACTGAAGAGTGTGGGGTGTGATGTTGTTTATATTCCTTACACAAAGGGGATTTCAACCACACAGATTCGTGAAAAACTAAAAGATGCTTCGACTACAAAAATTGAGAATAAATAAAAATTATGGATAAAAATTCTACTCGATCAATATTGAATAAAGATAGAATTATATATTTGGATATTGCTAGAGCACTGACGATTTTTTGTGTAATACTTGGACATGTAGTCGATTCAAACACAAGTACTAAAGAGTTGTTATATGCTTTTCATATGCCGGCATTTTTCATTTTGTCAGGGATATTTTGCAAAGATAGTGTGGAATCGATAGAGGAAATTAAAAGATTTATTAGACGTAGATTTTACCGATTGTTAATTCCGTACATTGTGTGGGGATGTATTTATAGCCAGTTTTCCTTTAAGAACCTATTGTACATTTGCTATGGAACAAGGGAAACCTTAATTCGTGCGGATTCCCTTACGTCGCTTTGGTTTTTACCAACACTATTTGTGGCCGACATAATAGTTGAACTTATGATATATGCAGCATCTTGGCAACAGAAGGAAGCGTTAGAATATGTAGGAACCATTTTGTTTCTTGTGATTGGTTTTATTATGCCACATACGAAATTCGGCGATCCACTGGGGATAGATATCGCATTTGTAGCTGCTTCATTTATGATGGCCGGGCATATATTGAAAAAAGTGATATTCAAAAAGAAAATTCGGTTACAAAAATTTGGAACTGCTTTAATATTCGGATTATTGGGCTGTGTTTGTCTAGGCACAGGAATATATTTTAACAATCCATCCGTTGGATATGTTTTGATGGCTAATGCAATATACGGGAATGCGGGTGTTTTTCTACTAGGTGCTTTAGGTGGTACGGTTATATTACTAAGTCTTTCTATATGTATTGATTGTACCTTAGAGAGAAAAAATGCCTTAATATGGATTGGGCAAAACACAATGGGTATATTTTTAGTGCATAAGCCGTTTGTTGAACTATTTAGAAAATTTATGAGTGGATTGGGTTTTGATTATAATTGTATTCCACTTACAATATTCATTGCATTGATGAGTCTGGCATTGTCATGCATAGTTGTTCAAATAATCACGATGTTTATGCCAACTTTATTTGGAAAAGATTAGTTTCAAGGAGAAAACATATGAATAAAATTTATTTGCTCGATTGTACATTACGTGATGGCGGATATGTAAACAACTGGGAATTTGGAGAAGAGAACATTAAAGAGGTAGCTCGAAAAGTTGTTCAGGCTGGTGTTGAAATTATTGAATGTGGATACCTGAGTACTAAAAATGCTGGGAACAAAAATGTAGCAAGATATACTAATATTCAGGATGTTAGTAGGGCATATGCTCCGGCTAAGAGTACTCATCAGGATTATGCCGTAATGGTAAACTATGGAGAGTATCCAGAAAGCCTACTTGAAATGGTTTCGGAAGCCAGTCCGATTATTCGAGTTGCATTCCATAAAAAGGATCTTGAGGGTGCTTTTGAGTATTTTGAAAGTCTAAAGAAAAAGGGTCATCGTTTTTATGTGCAACCAATGGGGGCGCTTAATTATAGCGATGAAGAATATGTCCAACTCATTAGAAAAACTAATGAGTTGGAACCGGAAGCATTCTATATTGTAGATAGTTTTGGCGTTATGGAATTAAAGGATTTTCGCAGACTGCTGTTCTTGACTGATAACAATCTGAAAAGTGACATTAAATTGGGATATCATTCACATAATAACTTGCAGCAGGCTTATAGCAATTCGAAATATATGGTTGAGCAGAATTTGGATCATGATTTGATTATTGATGCAAGCGTTTTTGGAATAGGACGTGGTGCAGGTAACTTAAACATAGAGTTATTTGCAAAATACTTAAATCAAAACTTTGGAAAGACATATAATATTGAACCTATTTTAGAAGTGTTTGATGAATGCTTAAAGCCGATATTTGCGAAGAACTTTTGGGGATACTCTTTGCCGTTTTATCTTTCTGCAATTCACAACTGTCATCCTAACTATGCAGCATATTTTGCAGAGAAGAATACGCTTACAGTTCGTTCGATGCATGAAATTTTGACGATGATTTCTGAGACAGATTGTAATTCTTTTTCCATTGAAAAGGCGAGCAACTATTATACAAAATATCAAGAGAGATATGTGGATGATCATGAAGCAGTAAATAGACTTAAGGAAAAAATCACAGGACGTTCCATACTTATTTTGGCACCAGGATCATCTTTGGTAAAAGAACAAGATAAAATTAAAGCGTACATTAGAACAAATAATCCAATCGTTTTTGGTGTAAATAAAATTTCACAAGAATATGACTATGACTACTTATATTTAGCAAATGAAAAACGTGTATCTAGTTTGCCAACGGAAAAGGTAAAGGAGTACATAACAACTTCCAATCTGGACTTTAGCGAAGGAATTCGTGTTAACTATGCTTCTTATCTGTGTGATGATGCAGATATTTCTGATGATCCTACCTTGATGTTGATTAATTTGCTTATGTCAATTGGCATCAGAACGATTACAATTGCAGGTTATGATGGATTTAGTGCAAACCCGGATGAAAATTATTTTGACACTAGAATGTCTCTTGGAAGCAATATTGAATCGAAAATGAAAAAGAATGATTTGATTCATAAACAGGTTCTCAAATTAAAGCAGCAAATTGATCTTGATTTTTTGACTGATACATTATATTTGTAATGCATAAGAGGAACGGTAGGGTATGATAAAAACAAAGTAAGATTTAAAGTATTATATTGAGCAAGATAGAATTGCAAATAAGGTGAAGAAGGCATCAGCTTATCGGATAACATTTTATAATTACTATAAAAAGATTTGGAATTTCCTTTTTTACATGAGAAAATATGAATATCACACAAATGCACGGGGGGACACAAACTCCTTGTCAAATACTATGAGATAAAGAAAGATGCTATTGGTTGAAAATTAGGATTTTCGATCCCAGTAAATACTTTTGAAGAAGGACTTTGCATACACCATTATGGAAGTATTGTAGTTAGTACTGAAGCTAGGATTGGGAAAAATTGCTATTTGATAGGTGATGTTTTTATTGGTCAGACAAGGAAACTTGGAGCTCCGATTATTGGTGATAATGTTGGCTTTGGAGCAGGCGCAAAAGTAATTGGACCAGTTCGTACGGGATCTAATGTGAGGATTGGAGCCAATGCAGTGGTGACAAAAGATATTGAAGACAATGTTAAGATTGCAAGTGTTTCGGCAAAGGTAATCGGTAGATTGTATTAATACTTCTTTTTTGCCAAAAAAAGGGAGGAGAGATGCTATGAGTGCTGATATTGTATTGAAACCGTATCGTCGTATGCAAGCAAGATTACATGAACGGTGGTGCAATGTTCAACGCAGAAGATTAAGAAACTATAGTCCAACAATTATTTCGAATAATTGTTGTGCAGGATTTATTTATCATGACCTTGGTTTAAAGTTTAATTCGCCGACGATTAATTTGACAGTGAAAAATTTTCCGTTTTTTATTCAACATCTGAAACACTACTTGGGGTGTAATCTAGTTGAAACAGATTATAGCAACAAATATGGATTTCCAACTGGTAAGTTAGTATCCGAGGTATATCCAGATATTGATATTTTATTTAACCATTATGAGAGCTTTGAGGAAGCAAGAAAAAAATGGTTTGAACGTGTGAAGAGAGTTGATTATTCAAATATTTTTTATATCATGGAAACGTATGATAATTTCTTTCCACAAGAACTTGAAGAATATCAGAAGCTACCATATTCAACAAATAAAGTAGTGTTGACGCATAAAAGACATCCAGAGATGGCTGATGCGCATTATATTGGAATAGGTAATGGAATGAAAAAATTCAAGGGAGGGGATACATTCAAATTGAGACCCTTTTCCGGAAAAAGATATCTTGATGATTTTGATTATGTATCTTTCTTGAATGGGAAGGAAATTAAGGAATAATGAGTGATAAGGAATTGTCAAATAAAGGCATACAGATGAGTAAAGGCTATGCCGTAGTTAGCATGCTCATGCTTCATCTATTTTGTCTGCGGGGGGGGAGTGATAGGAACGCCCTTGATTTGGTTAAATGAGGAAACCCCGTTGATATATTACCTGGGTTGGCTTTGTGCAATTTGTGCGCCGACATATTGTCTTTGTAGTGGTTATGCACATTTTCGACAGGGACAGAAGAATGGGCTAACGTTTAAAAAGAGGATAAAACGATGCCTGAAGTTTTTAATCTGCTATTGGCTTGTTGTTTTACTTGTATCCATAATTGGGATAGTATTTAGTTCTGATGCAATACCTGGAAGCCTATGGAATTGCTTAGCTAATGTTTTTTTACTAAGCTGGTCTTATACTGGAATATGGTGGTATGCGTTTGTTTATTTGATTTACGTTTTACTTTCTCGGAAGATATTTGGTGCAGTGGAGAAAAGAAATGGCCGAGTAGTGCTGGTTCTACTGATAGCTCAATTCTTTATAGTTGAAGCCGCAAATAAAATTATTCCGCAATACATTTCTTCACATTGGCTTTTAGTGTGGATATGGGAAAGAATATATTATCTTCTAGGAGCTCGTTTACTCTGCTATATGGGCGGAATGTATATTGCACAGAAGAATATTATTAGCGCTGTGAAGAGAAGATTAGATAGAATTAAACACAGTAATTTAATGATTCTTGGAATACTGCTGATGTTGGCTTTGGTTCTTGTTGTTTTGGATAAGGGAATTTTGATTGTGTTTTATACTTTTCCTGTTTTTGTAGGATTTAATTGCCTAAAAATGAATGACAAATTTTCAAGAATTTTTCTTTTACTAGGAAAGTATTCAACGTATGTTTGGCTGATACATCCTTTTATATATCGTAATGCGTTCCCTCAAATCACACAAATATGGATTAAATTGCGTTTCCCCGTAGTGTTGCTAGGAGAACTTCTGATTATGTCTATGTTAGTATCCTGGCCGTTAAATAAGATGTCATCAGAAGTAATAAAGAAGTTGAAAATATAAGCTGAATTCGATTCTAGTGAGGAGAAAATAATGTGTCGCGATGATTTTAAGTTGAAAATACAAATGCTAAGTACATACAGAAATTTATTGATGGGATTGGCTGCAATAGGCGTCTTTGTAATGCATTTTATTGTTCAAGGTGTTTTAGCTTTTCCATCTCCACTTAAAAAATTGAAACAGTACTGCTTTTATGGGGATCTTCTGGTGTGGATGTGTTTTGTTTATTGTCTGGTTTCGGGTTGTTTTACTCGTTAGAGAAAAATCCGAAACTTAGTCAATATTATAAGAAGAGGGTTATTAGAGTATATATTCCATTTCTTTTAATAACTATCCCTGGATATTTATTCTTCCTAAAAATATCTATAAAAAAGTGCTTGATAAAGTGGACAACATTGTATCTTTGGGTTTCAGGAAATGACGGAACATGGTTTGTCTCATTTATTATAGTCATGTATTTACTGTCGCCTATTATATACAAATTCTATAAGTCCTCCTCAACGAAAAAACTTATAGTTAAACATTGCATAGCGGTAGCATTGGAATGCTGGTGGTCTGACCCTATTAAATTATCACAAACAAATAAATTCGTATTTACAAATCACATATAAAGTGATAGACTTATGAAAATAAGAAAGGCAATTAAGTGTCCAGTATCTGCTATATATGTAGGTACTGGTAAGAAAAAAGAGGCGGAAAAGAAGGAATGAAAACAATCAGTGATAAGATTTTTGAATTATTAAAAGAAAAGGGAATGAGTCAGAAAGAATTTGCCCAAAGAACAGGAATTGCAGAGAGTTCAATAAGTGACTGGAAGAAAAAAAGAACAAATCCGGTAAGTGATAAGATTTTGATCATTTGTGAAGTATTGGATGTGACACCATATGAGCTGTTATCAGGAGCAGAGCATGCAGGAAACAGAAGCAGGGATAATAATACTTATGTGATTAGTAAAGAGACAGAAATTGGAATGCTAGTAGAAACATATCAAAAATTAGATACAAATGCACAGAAAAGATTGATTGGATATTTGGAAGCACTCAAAGAACTTTCATAAAAAATTTACCTATATAATACGTATAAACGAAGAAATGCTAAAATAAGATGTGAAAGCGGCGGACTATCTATATGTGGAAACCAGGTAACAATTGATAGTTAGTCTTGTTGTTTAAAGTGGATGGGAAGCATAAGATTTTAGTCATGTGAAATTCACATAAAAATCTAGATAAATAATTAGGAAGGAATGACTTGATTATATTACATATAAGTAATATAATTAACAAATCAGAATATTTATATGAATAAGAAACAGGTATTAGCGGAACTGGTTAAAAATTTGGAAGAATGTTCGGAAAGGGGATATGTTTTTCATCCCAAGTTTATGTATGAGTTTCAAGTACTGCTTAAAAATGCTACGGGTAATGAAAAAGAAATTTTTACATTATTAGTAAAACAATTAAATTTTTTAAAGGAATTGGGAACAAATGTATGTAAAGCAGATAGTAATGAAATAATAAAGAATCAAGATAGAGATTATTATTCATTGCATTTATCGGGAAAAAATTTTAACTTTAGATTATTGATGGCATTTGACGAAAAAGATACACCTAAATTTTTAGTAGCATTCTATGAACGTGCAGGAAAGAAAAAAACAGATTATACTCAATATAAGAAGGTTTTGGACAGTAGATTTGAGGAAGTCTAGAAAAGGAGAACTTTATAGTATGGAGAAAAAAAATAAGGAAAATAGCACTTCATTAGAGGATTTATTAGCTATGTTTGAGGATAATATTTCAATTGCTGATATTAATGCATCGAGATATTTGGGTAAGATTTCAGCATCTATTGTTAAGCGTAGAATGGAATTGAAAATGTCGCAGAAAGAATTTGCAGGATATCTTGGAGTTAGTCAGGGAATGGTATCAAGATGGGAAGGTGGAGATTATAATTTCTCAATTAAGGCACTTTCAGAAATTGCAGAGAAATTAGAGTTAGAATTATATATTAATTTGAAACCTCCAGTTAAGAAATCAAAGGAATGCTATATAGAGAAGAAGGAATATATATTTGCTAGGGATGATGATAAAAAATTTAGTAAAAGTAATATTCTTCAATTTAATTCTAAAAGAAATCATCTAGATAATAATACAATAAAGATAATAAATAATTTTGAGTTGCAAGAAATGTAAAGAGAGGTAAATAAGATGTTACAATATGTAAACGGATTTTCATGTGCTATGGATTCTGAAAAAGATGAGTTGATAATTAAATTGTTACAACGTAGTCCTGATTTTACTGATGATAATGATGGTGTAATAATGGATGAAGTGGCAACAATTGTTATGGGAAAGGTGACAGCACAACGTTTATTGGAAGGATTAAAAGAAATGCTAGAAGATGAGGTCGTTTAATAGTTACTATTTATTAAGAAACATGACTCCAAGGCTGACCACATTGTGGTCTGACCTCATTATATTTTCATCCCTAGATATCCGTATAAACGAAGAAAATAAGTAACAAAAGAGTACGAAGTAAAAGTGAATGCATATTGCTGCGGGATGAGTGAAAATTAGATATGATCTTAGAAAGAAATTTGAACAGATTGATTATCTACTTACATTGCATTCCATGATACGAAGACAGGAATACATAACATTGGTGTCAGGCACTTAAATTATTACGAAATATTGTGGACGAACTTTCGCTGGCATTGGCATTGAGAGAAGATGCGGATGAACGGCATGTGACAAGGAGCGTGAGAAAAATGAATTTATCAAAAATACATCATATTGCAATCATTGTATCTGACTACGAAGCCGCTAAGGATTTTTATGTGAACAAGCTGGGTTTTTCTGTCATCAGAGAAAACTATCGCCCGGAGCGCAAGGACTGGAAGCTGGATCTGCGTGTCGATGAGCAAACAGAGCTGGAGATTTTCGCTGAGGAAAATCCTCCGAAGCGTGTAAACCGGCCGGAGGCCTGTGGTCTGCGTCATCTTGCGTTCTGCGTTGATAGCGTGGAGCAGACGGTGAATGAGTTGGCAGAAGTCGGCATTGAATGTGAGCCGATTCGGGTTGACGATTATACAGGAAAGAAGATGACTTTCTTCCATGACCCGGACGGGCTGCCGTTGGAACTGCATGAGTAAAAAGGAGAACTATAAGTTACCATGATTACGGAGAAGACTTCTACCATGCATTGCATTCTATAAAAAGCGTTGCCTGGTAAAGAAAAAATAATAAGATAAATAAAAAACAGGAGTCGCTGCGTACAACACGGGTAACGCAAACCGACTCCTGTTTCCTTTCATCCATTTCCTTCATATCCTGATCGAAGAAATGAACTTTATCCGGGTAGGTCTCGCCAGGTTCTTTTCGTCCTTCCGGTGAATGGTACTGCATTTATTGAGTTCGGAATTGATAATTTGAGTATACCGTATCGTTAAGGGGATGTCCACTTTATTATTTTTCTAAAAATGATTGGAAGAGTCAGATTTATAGTGTATGATAAGAATGCAGGGTTAAGCTGTCAGAATTTACAACAGGAGGTTTACATCATGGAAAAAGCAAAGGTATATTATACTGATTTCCGGGCGAAGCTTGGCGAAGGTCTTCCAACGAAGCTGAAACGTCTGATGAAGAAAGCAGGAATCAGTGAGATTGATATGGAAAATAAATTTGTGGCGATTAAGATGCATTTTGGAGAGATGGGGAATATCAGTTATCTCCGTCCGAATTATGCCAAGGCGGTTGTTGATGTCGTGAAGGAGCTTGGAGGAAAGCCATTTCTTACAGATTGTAATACACTATATCCGGGCAGTAGAAAGAACGCACTGGAGCATCTTTACTGTGCATGGGAGAATGGATTTACACCGTTGAGTGTCGGATGTCCGGTGATTATCGGAGACGGCCTGAAGGGAACGGATGATATTGAAGTTCCGGTACAGGGAGGAGAGTACATAGAGAAAGCGAAGATCGGACGTGCCGTGATGGATGCGGATGTATTTATCAGTCTGACGCATTTTAAAGGGCATGAGACGACAGGTTTCGGTGGTACGATCAAGAATATCGGAATGGGATGTGGTTCCAGAGCCGGTAAGAAGGATCAGCATTCTGTTGGTAAGCCGACGATCGATCAGGAAGCCTGCAGAGGATGTAAGAGCTGTCTGAAAGAGTGTGCGAATGATGGCCTGATTTATGATGCTGATGCAAGAAAGATGTCGATTGATCTTGAACATTGTGTTGGTTGTGGAAGATGTATCGGAGCATGTAACTTTGATGCCATTTCATTTATGGACAGTGCGGCAACCAAGGTATTGAACTGCAAGATGGCAGAGTATACAAAGGCGGTTGTGGATGGAAGACCGAACTTCCATATTTCACTGATCGTTGACGTATCACCGAACTGTGACTGTCATCCGGAGAATGATGCACCGATCCTTCCGAATATCGGTATGTTTGCCTCTTTTGATCCGCTGGCACTGGATCAGGCGTGTGCAGATGTCTGTCTTAGCGCAACACCGTTGCCGCACAGCCAGCTTGCAGATCGTATGGAAGAAGAGAGTTTCTGCGATCATCATGATCATTTTGAGAATACAACACCGAATTCAGAGTACAAGACTTGTCTGGCACATGCAGAGAAGATCGGTCTTGGAACAAGAGAGTATGAATTGATCTATATGAAATAAATGTCAGATAAAAGACGTATTGTAGCAAATAAGCTTTACAATAAAAATGTTTTAGGAGGAATTGAAGATGAGTGAATTAAGAGTTGAGAGAAAAGAAAACATGGCTGGTGGAAAGGGACACGTTATCATCAAGCACATTCTGGAAGATAAGGAACTGAACGGAAAGTGCAAGATGTATGCAGAAGTCACACTGGAACCGGGATGTTCTCTTGGATATCATGAGCATCACAACGAGAGTGAGACATATTATATCCTTCGCGGGGAAGGAAATTATGATGACAATGGACGTATCCGCCCGGTAAAGGCAGGAGATATGACATTTACACCGGATGGAATGGGACACGGACTGACGAATACAGGGGATACAGATCTTGTGTTTATGGCACTGATCATTTTGGATTAATGCATCGTATTTTTTGAGACTGGCCCATAAATTTTAAAAGTGCATCCGGCAATGATTTCGTAATTGATTTCATTGTCGGGTGCACTTTTTGTAAAGAGAATATTGTATTCTAATTGGAACTTTTGTATTTTCTGATCAGGCAGGAGATGACTCCGGCTGCACACAGTCCAAACAATACATTGTGGAGGGAACCGTATACATCAAGAGCTCCTTTCACTCCGTAGATCACTTCCGGTGAATCAGGGAGCAACGGACTGAAGAGGAACGCAGCATAGGAAACCGCGAATACAAGGATAAAAGACCACAGGCCTCTTCCGGTATCTTCTCTCCAGCTGGAGACTCCGTCACGTACGCGGACGCGTGTCATTGACCAGAGAAGGGAGATGAATTCGAAGAACAGGAAGAGGGCAGCTACACATAAGTAAGCGGCCAGAGTCTGGGAAATCTTCTGCGTCTGGATTGCCTCCTGGATATCTCCGTACGGTGTGCTTGCACGGTAAAAGTTGTAGAGTACAAATGCTGTTGTGGCCAGAATTAACACAATAGAAAGCTGCTGAAGCAATGTGCTTGTGAGCCTGGATAATGCCTTTCCGCCTTTTTTGATCGGTGCGGCAAGTTTTACTCCGCCACCGGAACGTTTCCTGCCGGAGGAACGTCTGTCGTAGTCGCGATCATTATATGGATTATTATATGAATCATTATAAGGATTGTTGCGATTTGATCTTCTGTTGGAAGTGTTATAATCGTCCTCATAATAATCATCCTCATAATCTGCATCATCATCGTCATAATCATCGTCATATTCAGGAAGTACTTCTTCGAACTGGCTGTCATCGGAATCGTTAAAGTTATCTCGGTAATCGTCTGCGTTCATAACGATTGTCTCCGTGTTAGAATCAGGTCTGTTTATTTGTTTTGTATCTTCAGAAGTATGAAAATTGATTTCCGGATCTTCTTCATATGTAACTTCAAAATCGTCATCGAAAATGTCTGAGAAATCATTCTTCGGGCTCATATCATTTACCTCACTTTCCATTTAAAACCATGCTACTGCATATATCACACTATGTTATAATGTTTTCTGTGTTTTCTCAACCCTTTCAAATATGAATTTAAAAATTTTTAAGATTTTCAGTGTCTGAAATATCTGTTATACTGGAATGGCGATGTGATTGATAAAAATGCATGAAAAAACAGAAAGCAGGGAAAAGAATGAACTTAATTAATATAGAACATATTTCTAAAATATATGGGGAGAAAGTGATTTTTGATGATGCATCGTTTGGTGTTCAGCAGGGGGATAAGATCGGGATCGTTGGAATTAACGGAACCGGAAAGTCAACTCTTTTGAAGGTGGTTGCGGGAGAGGAAGTGCCGGATGAGGGGCAGGTTGTTCGTCAGAATGGTCTGAAGATTGCTTTTGTTCCGCAGAATCCGACATTTCCGGAGGGAATGGATATCCGTTCCTATGCACTTCAGGATGCAGATGCGGAGAGCTGGCAGGTGGAAAGTAATCTGACGGAGCTTGGAATCACGCAGTGGGATCAGAAGATCGACACTTTATCCGGGGGACAGAAGAGACGTGTGGTTCTTGCGAAGATCCTGGCAGGAGATTTTGACGTACTTCTTCTGGATGAGCCGACGAATCATCTGGATCAGGAGATGATTTCCTGGCTGGAAGATTATCTGAGATCTTACCGTGGAACTGTTCTTATGGTAACACATGACCGCTATTTCCTTGATCGTGTGACGAACCGTATCCTAGAGCTAAGCCATGGAAAGATGTATGGATATGATGCGGATTATTCCGGATTCCTTGAATTGAAGGCGCAGAGGGAAGAGATGGAGCTTGCAAGTCAGAGAAAGCGTCAGAGTATCCTTCGGATGGAACTGGAATGGGCGAAGCGTGGTTGTCGTGCGAGAACGACAAAGCAGAAGGCAAGACTGGAACGTCTGGAAGCGTTGAAAGCAGGAAAAGCACCTGTGACGGATCAGACGGTGGAGCTTGATTCTGTAGAGACAAGAATGGGCAAGAAGACGATCGAACTTCATCATGTCAGCAAGCGTTTTGGGGAGAAGAAGATTCTGGATGATTTCAGTTATATTGTGCTTCGCAATCAGCGGCTTGGAATTATCGGACCGAACGGCTGTGGGAAATCAACAATTCTTAAGATGATCGCAGGTGTACTCAAGCCGGATGCAGGAGAGATTGAGATCGGTGAGACGATCAAGATCGGATATTTTGCACAGGAAGAACAGCATATGGATGATTCCCAGCGTGTGATCGATTATGTGAAGGATATTGCGGAGTATGTGACGACAAAGGACGGACAGATCAGTGCGAGTCAATTGTTGGAGAGGTTCTTATTTACACCGGATATGCAGTATGCACCGATCGGTAAGCTTTCCGGAGGGGAGAAGAGAAGGCTTTATCTTCTTGGTGTTCTTGCGGAGAATGCGAATGTCCTGTTGTTTGACGAGGCCGGAAATAATCTGGATATCCCAACACTTACGATCCTTGAGGACTATCTGAATTCATTTACAGGAATCGTGATCACCGTATCACATGACAGATATTTTCTGGACAATGTAGTTGACCGTATCTTTGAACTGGATGGAAACGGCGGGATCCGACAGTTTGAGGGAGGATACACGGATTATGTAGAGGCGAAGAAACGCAGATTCGGAGAGGAAAGCAAAGCTATCACAGGAAAGTCTGAACTTAAGCCGGCAGAAAAGTCCACGGAAGAAGAGACGCAGGAGAAGAAGACGGGAAAGAACTGGAAGGATGGACAGCGTCAGAAGGTGAAGTTTTCGTTCAAGGAGCAGCGAGAGTATGAGACGATCGATGAGGAGATCGCAAAGCTGGAAGAAAAGATAGCCTCTCTTGATCGTCAGATTGCCGCAAATGCAACGAATTCAGTGAAACTGCGTGAGCTGATGGAAGAGCAGGAGAAAGTAAGAGAGCAGCTCGAAGAGAAGGAAGAGCGCTGGATGTATTTGAATGAACTGGCAGAGGAATTTGGTTTGTGATGAAAAATCTCAAAAAGAGGGTTGACAAAGCCGGTTCTAGTTGTTAATATTAAGTAAGTAAAAAACAGAACGCACTCTGTTTTATACAAATCATGGAAGGAGCGAACCAGTCATCTTAGTCAGTCATAATATTTTCGCTTCCTGAAGTGAGAAAGAGAGGATACATATGAGAAGTCAGGTATTTTCACTGCTCGTAGATAACAATTCAGGTGTTTTGAGCAGAATTTCAGGACTCTTCAGCCGTCGTGGATACAGCATTGACAGTATTACGGCAGGTATGACAGCAGATCCTAGATTTACAAGGATTACAATTGTTTCATCCGGTGATGAGCAGATCCTATCACAGATTGAGAAGCAACTTCGTAAGTTGGAGGACGTTGTGGATATCAAGGCTTTGAAAGCAGAAGAATCCGTTTGCAGAGAGTTGATCATGGTGAAGCTTCGTGCGAATGCCGCACAGCGTGGGGAGATCATCTCAGTTGCAGATATTTTCAGAGCAAAGATCGTAGATGTGGAAGAAGATTGTCTGATCATTGAATTGACAGGTACACAGAATAAGTTGGAAGCTTTCTTGAATCTTCTGAAGGATTACGAGATACTCGAACTGGCAAGAACCGGAATTACCGGACTTTCCAGAGGCAGCAAGGATGTTGCATTTTTCTGATTCATTAAGAGTCAGAGAACCGCGGAAAAACCGGCGGAACAGATAAAGCTAGTAAAGGACAAGACCTTTCACTATATAGGATACCCCCGCAGAGATCGGGAGCATTCTACTCTATATTTTAAATTCATTTAGGAGGAATGCAAAATGGCAGCAAAAATTTATTATCAGGAAGATTGTAACCTTTCTCTTCTCGAAGGACAGAAGATCGCTATCATTGGATACGGAAGCCAGGGACATGCACATGCATTGAACTTAAGAGAGTCAGGATGTGATGTTATCATCGGTCTGTACGAGGGAAGCCGTTCTTGGAAGAAAGCAGAAGAGCAGGGATTCAAAGTATATACAGCAGCTGAAGCTGCAAAGCAGGCTGACATCATCATGATTCTGATCAACGATGAGAAACAGGCTAAACTTTACAAAGAAGACATCGAGCCAAACCTTGAAGAGGGTAACATGCTTATGTTCGCTCACGGATTCAATATCCATTTCGGAACAATCGTACCGCCGAAGAATGTTGATGTTACAATGATCGCACCTAAGGCACCAGGACATACAGTAAGAAGCGAGTATCAGGCTGGAAAAGGAACACCTTGTCTGGTAGCTGTAGAGCAGGATTACACAGGAAAGGCTCTTGACAGAGCACTTGCTTATGGTCTTGGAATCGGTGGAGCAAGAGCCGGAGTTCTTGAGACAACATTCAGAACAGAGACAGAGACAGACCTCTTCGGAGAGCAGGCTGTACTTTGTGGTGGTGTTTGCGCACTTATGCAGGCTGGATTCGAGACTCTTTGTGAGGCTGGATATGATCCGAGAAATGCATACTTTGAGTGTATCCATGAGATGAAGCTGATCGTTGACCTGATTTACCAGTCAGGATTCGCTGGAATGAGATATTCTATCTCTAACACAGCTGAGTACGGTGATTATATCACAGGACCTAAGATCGTTACAGCTGAGACAAAGAAAGCTATGAAGAAAATTCTTTCTGATATCCAGGATGGTACATTTGCAAAAGACTTCCTGCTTGATATGTCTGATGCAGGTGGACAGGTTCACTTCAAGGCTATGAGAAAACTTGCTGCTGAGCACCAGTCAGAGAAGGTTGGAGCTGAGATCAGAAAGCTTTACAGCTGGAGTGATGAGGACAAACTGATCAACAACTAATCAGTTGTCTGAGATTATAGAATAAGATAATAGAAGACCGGTACTTTCAGGTTAAGACTTGGAAGTGCCGGTCTTTTTGACTGAGGCGTCGTGCAGCAGCCAGGCATCTCCAAAATGCTACGCATTTTATCGATGTGGCGTATCCGCCACATAGTTCTAAGAATACAGAATCTCGCTCATGCGAGCATGGCTCGTATCTGTATCTTTAGAACTGCCTGGCTCTGAACGTATAACAAAAGGCACATCTGCCATGACGGTAGCAAATGCGCCTGAAAATTCTATTCTCTATTTATAATTAAGCGATAGAGTCAACAGCTTTGGAAAGACGAGCAATCTTTCTGGAAACTGTTTTCTTGTGATAAACACCCTTGCTTCCAGCTTTGGAAATCTCAACGATTGCTGTGTGAAGAGCAGCTTTAGCAGCCTCTACATTCTTCTCAGCTACAGCTGTCTCTACTTTCTTTACAGCTGTTTTAACCTTAGATTTGATTGCTTTGTTTCTAGCAGCTTTTGTCTCTGTTACTAAAATTCTTTTCTTTGCAGATTTAATATTAGCCAATGTGTGCACCTCCAAAATATTCTATCATATGATTTTCAAATGTGATTCATGTGTTCAATAGACTCGGACACGGACGTTCTATCGAAACATACTCATTTATTCTAGTCCAACAAACGTGTTCTGTCAATACATATTTTACAAAAAAATGCTAAAAATAGGCTGTAATAAGACAAATTATGGTTACTGTTCACTCCCGTGTCAATCACTCCGCTGATTGACACGGAGAAAAGGGAGGCTATGATGAAAAATTACAGTGTGCGTACGGATCTTGCACTTGAGGAGAAGGAACGGTTTGCATCTGACAATGTAGAAGTGCAGGGAGTTGTTCTGGAGGAAGAGTATGACGAGGAGAATGAGATCCGGCTGACCCGTGTGGTGATCGAGACGGAGAATGGAGCGAAGATCATGGGAAAACCGACAGGCATTTATCTGACACTGGAATCTCCGGATCTGGCATTGGAGGTGGAAGAAAATAGCAGGGTATTACAGGAACGGATCTGTGATTGCATCCGGGAATTGATTTTTCATAAAATTTCCTGTGAAGATGGAAAAGAATTAAAGATTCTTTTTGTCGGGCTCGGTAACAGAGCGGTGACACCGGATGCGCTTGGTCCTTATGTTGCAGATCATCTGGAGGTAAACCGGCATATAGTAAAAGAATACGGAAAATATGCGATGCGTACGGAGCAATTGATTGTTCTTAGTGCAATTGTTCCCGGCGTGATGGGACAGACGGGGATGGAAACGGCGGAGATTGTCCGTGGAATTGTCCATGAGACGAAGCCGGATCTGATCCTTGCAGTGGATGCACTTGCTGCGCGAAACAGCAGACGATTGAACCGGACGATCCAGATTGCCGATACAGGAATTCATCCGGGTTCCGGTGTTGGAAATTACAGGAATGCAATGACGGAAGAATCCCTGGGGGTTCCTGTGATTGGAATCGGAGTGCCTACGGTTGTTGATGCGGCAACGATCGTCAATGATACGATGGAAAATTTCATCACTGCACTGGAACAGTCGCAGGCATTAAGGAGTACAGGAGAGATTTTACGCTCTTATAGTGCGGCGGAAAAATATGAGTTTGTAAAAGAATTGATCTCCCCACATTTAAATGGAATGTTTGTGACACCAAAGGATGTGGATGAAATGGTCCATCAGATCAGTCATACGATAGCAGCGTCCTTGAATCTTCTTTTTTCTGATATAAATGCAGGAGAAAGTGAATAGAATGATAGAAATGAGCGGAAGGACTCTGCAATGCGTGTGTATAAGAAAAAAACAATCCGACGTATGAAATGGTATGGGGTGATTCTGGTTCTGTCAGGTATTCCGTTAGGAATTGGGATGGGCCGGTCATTGGAAGAGGGGAGAACATTTTTATTAGAAGAAAGTCAGATTTATGCGCAGAAATTGTACCTTCCGCTTTTTTCTTATCAGAAAGAACAGGGAACAGAAAGGGAAGAGATCTTCTGGCTCCCACTTCATGTGTGGATGCCGTTGGCAGGATATCTGGAAGATCAGACAGAAAAAAGGGGAAAGGAAGAACCGACGGAAGTATTGGAAGATGAGGAAACGATCGCATGGATTCTTCAGTGTCAGGCAAATGATGAACATGCGGTAGATGAAGAGGGGAAACTGGTCGGAGCAGAGCCGGCAACTCAGGAAAGTGCTGTAGAACAGCCGGTTCCTGGAATGGATCTTTCTATTGAGCGGCTGCGTGATTTTGAATATCTGACAAGCAATCTTTATACAATAGACAGTTCTACAATGATCGGACCGGAGCAGCTTAATGTGGATGATCTTTTAAACCGGAGTATGAAGATAGATCAAAGTACAGGAGGTCCGAAAATTTTGATCTTTCATACGCATTCACAGGAAGAATTTGCCGACTCCATACCGGGTGATCCATCTACAAGCATCGTTGGGATTGGGGAATATCTGACGCAGTTATTAAATGCGGATGGGATTGAGACACTTCATGACAGCGGAGTGTATGATATTATTAATGGGAAACTTGACCGCAGCAGGGCATATGAGAATGCAGAAAGTGCAGTACGGCCGGTTCTGGAAGCGAATCCGACGATTGAAGTTGCAATCGATCTTCACAGAGACGGTGTAAATGCGGACACACATCTGGTAACGGAAGTGAATGGAAAACCGACTGCGAAGATCATGTATTTTAATGGATTGAGCAGGACACGGACAAATGGCGATATTGCTTATCTGTATAATCCATATATCCAGGATAATCTGGCGTTCTCCTTGCAGATGCAGATTGCATCGGAACAGTATTACCCGGGATTTGCAAGGCATATTTATCTGAAAGCTTACCGTTATAATCTTCATCTGCTGCCAAAGTCTCTGTTGATCGAAGCAGGGGCGCAGACAAATACGGTGGAAGAGATGAAGAATGCAATGGAGGTGCTGGAACGGACATTAAAGCGGGTAGTTACAGAATAAACGGTTGTCGGACAGTTACAGTCATCTCCTGTCAGAAGAAGGTTGACAGAACATATGAGCGAAAAAGAAGTTGAAAATCAAATGGTTAAATGATATCATATTTGTTGATTGACTGTATAGAACAGTTTGAGTTCGAGAAAGAAGGAGAAAGAGTAATGGCGGGAAATAATACATACGATGCAGGGAGTATCGCGGTATTGGAAGGTCTTGAGGCAGTACGGAAACGCCCGGGAATGTACATAGGAAGTGTTTCTACAAAAGGACTGAATCATCTGATCTATGAGATCGTGGACAATGCAGTAGATGAGCACCTGGCAGGATTCTGCAGTGAGATCCAGGTGACATTGGAAAAAGACGGATCTGCAACCGTTTCAGATAACGGTCGTGGAGTTCCGGTTGATATGCATCAGAAGGGTGTATCTGCGGCTCGTCTGGTTTATACGACACTCCATGCAGGTGGTAAGTTTGATGATTCTGCATATAAGACAAGTGGTGGACTTCACGGAGTAGGTTCCTCTGTTGTAAATGCTCTTTCTACTTATATGGATGTGAAGATCAGCAGGGATGGATTTGTTCATCATGACCGGTACGAGAGAGGAATCCCGGTGATCGAACTGGAAGATGGACTTCTTCCTAAGATCGGAAAGACGAGAAAGACGGGAACAACGGTAAATTTTCTGCCGGATGATACGATCTTTGAGAAGACGAAGTTCAAAGCGGAAGAGGTTAAGAGCCGTCTGCATGAGACTGCGTATCTGAATCCAAATCTGACGATCGTGTTTGATGATAAGAGAGATGGAAGTGTTGAGCACATCGTTTATCACGAACCGGAAGGAATCATTGGATTTATCCAGGATCTGAACCGTAAGAAAGAAGTACTTCATGACCCGGTTTATTTTAAAGGGGAAGCAGACGGGATTGAAGTAGAGGTAACCTTGCAGTATGTGAATGAGTTTCATGAGAATGTACTTGGATTTTGTAATAATATTTATAATGCAGAGGGCGGAACACATCTGACAGGATTTAAGACAACCTTTACAACTGTCATGAACCAGTATGCGAGAGAGATAGGAATCCTGAAAGAAAAGGATGCGAATTTTACCGGTGCAGATATCCGTAACGGAATGACTGCAATTGTATCCATTAAGCACCCGGATCCGAGATTTGAGGGGCAGACGAAGACAAAGTTGGATAACCCGGATGCGGCGAAAGCAGTCAGCAAGGTGACAGGAGAAGAGATTGTTCGTTTCTTCGATCGAAATCTGGATACACTTAAGACAGTTCTTTCCAGTGCGGAGAAAGCTGCGAAGATCCGCAAGACAGAAGAGAAGGCAAAGACCAATCTCCTGACAAAGCAGAAGTATTCTTTTGACAGTAACGGAAAGCTGGCAAACTGTGAGAGCAGAGATCCGAAGAAGTGTGAGATCTTTATCGTCGAGGGAGATTCCGCCGGCGGTTCTGCGAAGACAGCGAGAAACAGAAATTATCAGGCAATTCTTCCGATTCGTGGTAAGATCTTAAATGTTGAGAAAGCAAGTATTGATAAGGTGCTTGCCAATGCAGAGATCAAGACGATGATCAATGCATTTGGCTGCGGATTTTCTGAAGGATACGGAAATGACTTTGATATTACAAAGTTGAGATATGATAAGATCATCATCATGGCCGATGCCGATGTCGATGGTGCACATATTTCTACCTTATTGCTCACCTTGTTCTATCGCTTTATGCCGGAGCTTATTTTTGAAGGACATGTATATATTGCGATGCCGCCACTTTATAAGGCAATGCCAAAGAGTGGAGAAGAAGAGTATCTGTATGATGATAAGGCATTGGAACGTTATAGAAAGACACATACAGGTCCGTTCACACTTCAGCGTTACAAAGGTCTTGGAGAGATGGATGCGGAGCAGCTCTGGGAGACAACACTGGATCCGGAGAGACGTATGTTGAAACGAGTAGAGATTGAGGATGCCCGAATGGCTTCGAGTGTAACGGAGATGCTGATGGGAACTGAAGTACCGCCGCGTCGTAATTTTATCTATGAAAATGCGACAGAGGCAGAACTGGATATCTAAGGAGAAGAAGAATGAGTAATGAATCACAGATCATAAGGACAGAATATTCTGATCTTATGAAGAAATCTTATATTGATTATGCGATGAGTGTTATTATCGCCAGAGCACTTCCGGATGTCCGTGATGGTCTCAAGCCGGTTCAGCGTCGTACACTTTATGATATGTACGAGCTTGGTATCCGTTATGATAAGCCTTATCGTAAGAGTGCACGTATCGTCGGAGATACGATGGGTAAATATCATCCGCATGGAGACAGTTCCATCTACGATTCTCTTGTAGTAATGGCGCAGGACTTCAAGAAGGGACAGGTTCTTGTTGACGGGCACGGTAACTTTGGATCCATTGAGGGAGACGGAGCTGCTGCGATGCGTTATACAGAGGCGCGCCTTACGAAGTTCACGCAGGAAGTATGTCTGGCCGATCTGGATAAGAATGTTATTGATTTTGGTCCGAACTTTGATGAGACGGAGAAGGAACCGCTTGTGCTTCCGATGCGTGTGCCGAACCTTCTGATCAATGGTGCGGAAGGAATTGCAGTCGGTATGGCGACAAGTATCCCGACACATAATCTCTGCGAAGTGGTCGATGCGGTCAAGGCATATATGAAGAATGACAAGATCACTACAAAGCAGCTGATGAAATATATCAAAGGACCGGATTTCCCGACCGGAGGAATTGTGGTCAATAAGGATGATCTTCCGGCAATCTATGAGAGCGGACAGGGGAAGATCAAGCTGCGTGGAAAAGTGGAAGTGGAAGAGCTCAAAGGCGGCAAGAAGCAGCTTGTGATCACAGAGATCCCATACACGATGATCGGAGCCGGAATCGGAAAGTTCTTAAACGATGTCTGCAATCTTGTGGAATCCAAGAAGACGACAGATATCGTTGATATTTCAAACCAGTCTTCAAAAGAAGGAATCCGTATCGTGATCGAATTGAAGCGTGGTGCGGATGTTGAGAACCTGAAGAACATGCTTTATAAGAAGACACGTCTGGAAGATACATTTGGCGTAAATATGCTGGCGGTTGCGAATGGCAGACCGGAGACTTTAAGTCTGAAACAGATCATAGAACATCATGTGGATTTCCAGTTTGAGCTTGCAACGAGGAAATATACAACTTTGCTTAGCAAAGAGCGGGAGAAGAGTGAAGTTCAGGAAGGTCTGATCAAAGCATGTGATGTGATCGACCTGATCATTGAGATTTTACGAGGAAGTAAATCTGTAAAAGATGCGCGTGCCTGTCTGGTAAACGGTGAGACGGAAAACATTAAGTTCAAGTCTGCGATTTCCAAAAAGATGGCGGCAATGCTCCGTTTTACAGAACGTCAGGCAACGGCAATTCTGGAGATGCGTCTTTATCGTCTGATCGGTCTGGAGATTGAAGCACTTCAGAAAGAGCATGAGAAGACATTAGAAAATATTGCCCGTTATGAAGATATTTTAAATAACTATGATTCCATGGCAGGCGTGATCATGGAAGAGCTTGACAGTTATAAAAAAGAATTCGGAAGAAAGCGTCGTACCGTTGTGGAGAATGCAGAAGAAGCTGTTTTTGAAGAGAAGAAGATTGAAGAGCAGCAGGTCGTCTTTCTGATGGATCGCTTTGGTTACGCGAAGACAGTGGATACCGGAGTCTATGAGAGGAATAAAGAAGCTGCAGACAAAGAGAATAAATACATTGTGCATTGTATGAACATTGGAAAACTCTGTCTGTTTACAGATGAAGGCAAGATGCATCAGGTGAAGGTGCTTGATCTTCCACATGGAAAGTTCAGAGACAAAGGGATTCCGATTGATAATGTAAGTAATTATTCAAGCAGTGAAGAACAGATTGTTATGATCTGTGAAGAAGAGCAGATGCGTTATTCAAAATTATTGTTTGCAACAGCACAGGGAATGATCAAGCGTGTGGATGGAAGTGAGTTCCAGGTATCCAAGCGCACGATCGCGGCAACAAAGCTGCAGGAAGAAGACAGGCTTGTCGCAGTGAAGGTTGTGACGGAACAGCAGAATGTTGTTCTTCAGACGAAGAACGGATATTTCCTGAGGTTTTTATCTGCGGATGTTCCGGAGAAGAAAAAAGCAGCTGTCGGTGTCAGAGGAATTAAGCTTCAGAAGAAGGATGAATTAGAAGAAGTTTATCTTTTTGAAGAAGGAACAGAGACGAAGATTACTTATGGAGAAAAGACAGTTTCACTGAACCGACTGAAACTGGCGAAACGGGATGGAACAGGAACCAAAAGCCGCTAGAAGTCTTGCCGGAAGCGGAGACGGTGAAGAAAGAGAAAGTTAAGGGGATTTCTAAGGTATTGTAAGAAAATGTGCAAAAACCCTTGATTTCCTCAAAGAAAAGTGCTAGAGTAAATATAGTTACATAAGGAATTGGCAGAAGAGTGGACGAAAGTTCACTCTTCTTTGGTGATATGGAAAATTCTTTATGAATCAGATCACAAACTATATTATAGAAGAAAAGGAGTTTGACGCAGCGTGTCCAGAAGAGAAGATTATGAACAGCAGACAGAAGCACTTCTCGAGCCCATCGTAGAGGAACTCGGGTTTGAGCTGGTAGATGTAGAATATGTGAAAGAAGGAGGTACCTGGTACCTTCGCGCGTATATTGACAAACCAGGTGGAATTGCCGTGGATGACTGTGAGGCAGTCAGCAGGAGATTCTCCGATATCCTTGATGAGAAGGATTATATTGAAGACTCCTATATCTTTGAAGTAAGTTCTCCGGGACTTGGAAGACCACTTAAGAAAGAGAAGGATTTTAAGAGAAATCTTGGAGAAGAAGTAGAGATCCGCACATACCGTGCAATCGACCGACAGAAAGAGTTCGTCGGAATTTTAAAGAGTTATGATGAGAATACAGTGACCATCACATACGAAGATGAGACAGAGCAGACATTTGACAGAAAAGAAATCGCTTTGATCCGTCAGGCTTTGGATTTTTAATTTAGGAGGAAAGAAAAATGAACACAGAATTACTCGAAGCATTGGATATTCTTGAAAAAGAGAAAAACATCAGCAAGGATGTCATGTTGGAGGCCATTGAAAATTCACTTTTAAGTGCATGTAAGAACCATTTCGGAACATCCGATAATATTAAGATCGTTATGGACCGCAACACATGTGACTACTCTGTATACGCAGAGAGAGAAGTTGTTGAAGAAGTATTTGATCCTGCAATTGAGATCAGTCTTGAGGATGCAGAGAAGATCAATCCGGCACTTCATATCGGAGATATCGCACAGGTTGAGCTTCATTCCAAGGAATTCGGACGTATTGCAACACAGAATGCAAAGAACCTGATTCTTCAGAAGATCAGAGAAGAAGAGCGCAAGGCAGTATTTGATCAGTATTTCGAGAAAGAGAAGGATATCGTAACAGGTATCGTACAGCGTTATATTGGCAAGAATATCAGTGTGAATCTTGGAAAAGCAGATGCAATCCTTACAGAGAACGAACAGGTGAAAGGAGAGCATTTCGAGCCGACAGAGCGTATTAAGCTTTATATCGTAGAAGTTAAGAACACACCAAAGGGACCAAAGATCCTTGTATCCCGTACACATCCGGAACTTGTAAAACGTCTGTTTGAATCAGAGGTTGCAGAGGTAAAGGACGGAACAGTTGAGATCAAGAGCATTGCCCGTGAGGCTGGTTCCCGTACAAAGATGGCTGTATGGTCTAACGATCCGAATGTTGATCCGGTCGGAGCTTGTGTTGGTATGAACGGTGCAAGAGTAAATGCAGTCGTAAAAGAGCTTCGTGGTGAGAAGATTGATATCATTAACTGGGATGAGAATCCGGCACTTCTGATTGAGAATGCACTCAGCCCGGCGAAGGTTATTTCTGTTATGGCTGATCCGGATGAGAAGATTGCAGGAGTTATTGTTCCTGATTATCAGCTTTCACTTGCAATCGGTAAAGAAGGCCAGAATGCAAGACTTGCAGCCCGTCTGACAGGATACAAGATCGATATCAAGAGTGAGACACAGGCAATTGAGTGTGGAGATCTTCCGGAGAACTACATGGAGCAGATGGGTATGGTCGGAGAAGAAGGCTATACAGTCGGAGAAGAGGAAGAAGAGTACGATGATGTTCCGGCAGATGCAGCTGATGAAGACGGAGCAGATGAGATTGAATTCGTTGAGACAGACGAAGAGTAAGATCTGAGGGAGTGAATTGTTTGGCAGTAAAGAAGAAAGTACCTATGCGTAAATGTGTAGGCTGCGGCGAGATGAAACCAAAGAAGGAACTGATTCGGATCCTCAGAACAGAGGAAGAAGAATTTGTCATTGACACAACCGGAAAGAAAAACGGACGTGGAGCGTATCTCTGTCCGCAGAAGGCATGTTTTGAGCAGGCTGTGAAGAACAGAGGACTGGAGCGTTCCTTTAAGCAGGCAATACCGCAGGAAGTATATGAACGGCTGGAAAAGGAGATGGATGAGATTGGCTAGAGATAAAGTACTGTCTCTGATCAGTCTGGCAACGAAAGCGGGGCGCTGCGCAAGCGGTGAATTTATGACAGAAGGACAGACAAAGTCCGGAAGAGCAAGCCTTGTAGTTGTTGCAGAAGACGCTTCAGATAATACAAAGAAAAAATTCCGTGATATGTGTAAATTTTATAAAGTTCCAATGATAGTTTACGGAGATAAAGATACCTTGGGGCATGCGATGGGAAAACAATTCCGTGCATCTCTGGCGATATTAGACGAAGGATTTGCAAAAGGAATATTAAAAGAACTGAAATCCCGTACCTGATGAATGGGAGTAGAAGACAAAGGTTCCCCGTTGATTGCTTGAAGGAGGTAGATTTATATGGCAGATGAGAAGATGCAGAATGAAAATAAAAAGAGTTTAAACACCAGGGAGGATAACGTGGCAGAAGATATTAGAAGAGAAGCAGCTGGCAAAGATGCTGAGATGGCTGCAGATAAAACAACAGAAAAAGAGGGTGCTCCAAAGAAGAAAAATCTTGCATTTGTAGTTCGCCCACAGAATTCAAAGAACAGCAGCAGACTGCAGGGAAAACGTCCGGGACAGGGACGTCAGGGACAGAACCAGGGTCGTCCAAACGGTGATGGAAAACGCCCGGCAGCAGGACAGAGCCGTTCGAATGGTGAAGGAAAACCGGCTCGTACAGAGAAACCGGCAGCAAGAAGCGAAAGACCGGTTCGTGCAGCAGAGGACAGACCGGCACGTCCGGCACAGAACGGAACACGTTCTGAGAGACCGCAGGGACCAAGAACAGAAAGAACAGGCCGTCCGAGTGGTGAGGGAAGACCGGTACGTTCTGACAGACCGGGACAGAAACCATTTGGAGACAGACGTTCTAATGGAGAGAACAGAGGCGAAAACAGAGGACCACGTCAGGACAGAGACGGACGCGGACAGCGTTCTGACAGAGGTGGACGTGACGGATTCCAGGGACGCGACAACCGTGATGGAAGAGACAACCGTGACGGAAGAGACGGACGTGGACAGGGACAGCGCTCTGACAGAAGAAATGACAATCGCAGAAACGACAGAAGTGACGCTGCACCGATCGTAGAACAGCAGAAGACACAGAGAAACAAAGCGAAAGACAAAGAAAGAGACAATAAGAAAAAAGAATACAGAGACGAAGCTTTCGAAGGAAAAGGAAGAAAAGGCAAGAAGCAGAAACCGGCAGTGGAAGTGAAGAAGCCACAGGTGAAGGAAGAGAAGCAGGAAGAGCAGATCAAACAGATCGTGATTCCAGAAGTTCTTACAATTAAAGAGCTTGCTGATAAGATGAAGATCGTTCCTTCTGTTATTGTTAAGAAGCTTTTCATGCAGGGCAAGATCGTAACTGTAAACCAGGAAGTTGATTATGAGACAGCAGAAGAGATCGCGATGGAATTCGATGTTCTCTGTGAGAAAGAAGAAGTTGTAGATGTAATCGAAGAACTTCTGAAAGAGGATGAAGAAGACGAAAGCCTTATGGTAAAACGCCCACCGGTTGTATGTGTTATGGGTCATGTTGACCATGGTAAGACATCTCTTCTGGATGCAATCCGTAACAGTAATGTAACAGGTCGTGAGGCCGGTGGTATCACACAGCACATCGGTGCATCTGTTGTTGAGATTAACGGAGAAAAGATCACATTCCTCGACACACCGGGACATGAGGCATTTACTGCAATGCGTATGCGTGGAGCAAACTCTACAGATATCGCAATCCTTGTAGTTGCTGCGGATGACGGTGTTATGCCACAGACAATTGAGGCGATCAACCATGCGAAAGCAGCAGGAATTGAGATTATTGTTGCGATCAACAAGATCGATAAGCCAAGTGCGAATGTTGAACGTGTAAAACAGGAACTGACAGAATACGAACTGATTCCGGAAGACTGGGGCGGAAGCACAATCTTTGTTCCGGTATCAGCGCATACACATGAAGGAATCCAGGATCTTCTTGAGATGATCCTTCTGACAGCAGAGGTTATGGAACTGAAAGCGAACCCGAACCGTGCCGCACGTGGTCTTGTGATCGAGGCTGAGCTTGATAAAGGTAAGGGATCTGTTGCAACTGTTCTTGTACAGAAAGGTACACTCCACGTAGGAGATGCGATCGCAGCAGGAAGCGCTCATGGTCGTGTAAGAGCGATGATGGATGACAAGGGAAGACGTGTGAAAGAAGCAGGTCCGTCCCAGCCGGTTGAGATCCTTGGTCTGAATGATGTTCCGAATGCGGGAGAAGTATTCGTAGGATGTGAGTCTGATAAAGAAGCAAGAGCGTTTGCAGAGACATTTATTTCCCAGAACAAGGTAAAACTTCTGGAAGAGACGAAGTCCAAGATGTCTCTGGATGATTTGTTCAACCAGATCCAGGAAGGTAACCTGAAAGAACTTGACATTGTTGTTAAGGCTGATGTTCAGGGGTCTGTAGAGGCAATTAAGCAGAGTCTTCTGAAGCTGAGTAACGATGAAGTTGTTGTTAAGATCATCCATGGCGGTGTTGGTGCGATCAATGAATCTGACGTTATCCTTGCATCTGCATCAAATGCGATCATCATTGGATTTAACGTTCGTCCGGATGCAACAGCGAAAGATATCGCTGAGCGCGAGGGTGTTGACTTAAGACTTTACAGAGTTATCTACAATGCCATCGAAGATGTAGAGGCAGCCATGAAGGGTATGCTTGATCCTGTCTTTGAGGAGAAGGTTCTCGGTCATGCGGAAGTACGTCAGACATTCAAGGCATCAGGAGTTGGAACAATTGCCGGTGCATATGTGCTTGACGGTATCTTCGAGAGAAACTGTTCTGTTCGTCTGATCCGTGACGGAATCGTTGTATTCGACGGACCGCTGGCATCTCTGAAGCGTTTCAAAGATGACGTGAAGGAAGTCAGAACAGGATATGAGTGTGGTCTCGTATTCGAGAACTACAATGACATTAAAGAAGGCGATCAGGTTGAAGCCTACAAGATGGTAGAGACAGAACGCAAGTAAGAATAAAAGATGCCGACATTTGCAGAGTGTTGTAATTGTCAGCAGGTGACAGAATTGTTACTCGTGCAGGGGTCATACATTGCAGGAGTAACTTTTCTGTATAAAAAAGGAGTTATAACATGAGAAAGAACAGTATTAAGAATACAAGAGTCAATGCAGAAGTACAGCGTGAGCTGAGTAATATCCTGCGTGGCGGGATCAAAGATCCACGTGTTGCACCGCTGACATCTGTTGTTGCTGTTGAAGTAGCACCGGATCTTAAGACATGCAAGGCATATATCAGTGTTCTCGGAGACAAGAAAGCACAGGAAGATACGATCAAAGGTCTTCAGAGTGCAGAGGGATATATCCGCAGAGAACTTGCACGTACAGTGAATATGCGCAACACACCACAGATTACATTTATCGTAGACCAGTCCATTGAATATGGAGTAAATATCAGCAAGAAAATTGACGAAGTGACAAGAGATTTGAAGGATGGAGCTGAGGAATAGATGATCGTATTAAACGATGTATTAAAAGGGAAACACAGTGTAGCCATTGGCGGACACATTCGTCCGGATGGGGACTGCGTTGGTTCTACAATTGGATTATATCTTTATCTGACCACTTATTATCCGGAGATTGAGACAGATCTGTATCTGGAGGAGATTCCGGAAGCATTTCAGATGATGGGACACCGGGATGTGCCGAAGCATGAGATTGTAGAAGGCAAAGTTTATGACCTTTTCATCAGTCTGGATTGCGGGGACGAAAGACGTCTTGGTTTTTCCGAGCCGGTGTTCCAAAAGGCAAAGGAAACTTTATGTGTGGATCACCACATCAGTAACGAGTCTTTTGCAGACACGAATTATATCGTGCCGGATGCAAGTTCTACTTCGGAACTTGTTTTCCGTCTGCTGGATGAGGAGAAGATTACGGAAGAAATCGCATCTTTCCTTTATATGGGGATTGTGCATGATACCGGAGTGTTCCAGTATTCCTGTACTTCACCGGAGACAATGGAAGTCGGTGCTGCACTTTTAAGAAAAGGGATCAATGGAAGCGCGATCATTGACGGAACATATTTTGAAAAATCCTATGTTCAGAATCAGATGCTTGGGAAGGCACTTCTTGAGAGTATGATGATCCTGAATAAGAAAGCGGTTGTCTCAGTGATACGTTTGAAAGAAATGGAGTTCTTCCAGGCAAAACCGTCTGATCTGGATGGAATTGTCAGCGTATTGCGTCAGACAAGAGGTGTGGAGGTTGCAATCCTTCTTTACGAGCTCGAACCGCAGACATTTAAAGTAAGTCTTAGATCAAAAGAAATCGTTGATGTAAGTGCAGTTGCGAAATATTATGGTGGTGGCGGTCATGTGAGAGCAGCCGGTGTTACAATGAAAGGTTCCCCGTATGATGTGATCAACAATCTGACACTTTTAATTGAAAGACAGCTTAGAGCGGCAGAAGAGAAAAACGAGGAAAAATGATAAACGGAATAGTTAATATTTACAAAGAAAAAGGATACACTTCCCATGATGTGGTTGCGGTTCTTCGAAAAGTTGTCGGACAGAAGAAGATCGGCCATACAGGTACGCTTGATCCGGATGCAACGGGAGTCCTTCCGGTGTGTCTTGGAAGAGCAACAAAGGTTTGTGAGCTTCTGACAGATCATGATAAGACATATGAGGCTCTGCTGCTTTTAGGAAAGACGACAGATACGCAGGACATTTCCGGAGAGGTTCTGGAGGAGAGGGATCCGGGCAATCTGACGGAAGAGGAAGTACGTTCCTGTATCGAATCATTTATCGGAGAATATGATCAGATTCCGCCGATGTATTCTGCGTTGAAAGTGAATGGAAAGAAGCTTTATGAGCTTGCCCGTGAAGGAAAGACCGTGGAGCGTAAGAGCAGAAAAGTCCAGATCCATGGAATTCGCATTCTGGAGATGAATCTTCCGCATGTGTGTATGGAGGTGGACTGTTCTAAAGGAACATATATCCGTACTTTGTGCCATGACATTGGAGAGAAGCTTCAGGTGGGCGGCTGTATGGAAGAACTTGAGCGTACGAAAGTCGGCCGTTTCCTGAAAGAAGATGCGGTAACACTGGATGAAGTGCGACAGAAGATGGAACAGGGAGAAGGTGCAGAACTTTTCACTCCTCTGGATCAGATCTTCGCGGAACTGCCGGCCGTTACTGTGACGGATGCGAAGGCGTGGATGTCTTATAACGGAAATGATCTTCCGGAACGTTTTCTGTTAGAAAAAGAAGCGTGGACAGATGGACAGGAAGTCAGAGTATATGATTCCAGAAAGAATTTTATCGGCCTTTATCAGTATCGTGCACCGAAGAAGCTGTTCCATATTAAGAAAATGTTTCTGGATCCTGAAGCAGAGAAAATTGAGAAATAAAGGACGAATAAGACAGACATGCAATATATAAAAGGATTAGATGCCTTTGACGGAAGAAATCAGACAGCGGTAACGCTTGGAAAGTTTGATGGATTGCACAGAGGACATCAGAAGCTGCTCGACAGAATAATAAAATATGCGCAGAAGGAAGACTGCGACAGTGTCGTTTGTGCCTTTGATATGGACAGAGATTGTCTGATGACAAATGAAGAGCGAAGGGCATTTCTTGAGGACAAGGTAGATTATCTGATCGAGATTCCATTTACGAGAGAAATGATGGAGATGGAAGCAGAGAAATTTATCGATGAAATCCTGCATAAGAAACTGCACGCATCATACATTGTTGTAGGAACGGATTTTAATTTTGGTCATGAAAAAAGAGGCAATCATCAGATGCTGGAGAAATATGCAGCGAAATATGGCTATACAGTTGATGTGGTCGAGAAAGCATATTACAAAGACCGGGAGATCAGCAGCACTTATATCAGGGAACTTCTCCTCGATGGAAATGTTCCTCTTGCAAATAAGCTTCTGGGGTATCCGTATGAGATCACCAGTGTTGTGGAACATGGACAGCAGCTTGGAAGAACACTTGGATTTCCGACAATGAATCTTGCACCGCAGGAAAAGAAAATCCTGCCAAAGTACGGTGTCTATGCCTGTCGCGTCCTTGTGGATGGTGTATGGTATGGCGGTGTGGGAAATGCCGGGGTGAAACCGACCGTTGCGCAAGAGAAAAGACGGTTGTTCGAAGTTTATGTTTACGGATATGAAGGCGATGCTTACGGGAAGACTGCCACAGTGCAGATCCTGGAGTTCGAACGTCCGGAAACGAAATTTCATTCGGTTGAAGAACTCAAAGACCGCGTGATGAAAGATATGCGGTACGGAGAGGAATATCTGAAAAATCATCCATTCGATGAAAGATAAAAGATTTTAAATTTGTGCTTTACAAGCAGATATCTCTGTGCTATACTATCCGAGGTATCAAATCAGCCGGTGTTCGGTAATCGGATCACTCCGACCATTGCTTAATGCCAGGCGGTTTAACTAAGAATTTTAAGGAGGATATTACAATGATCGCAAAAGAGAAGAAACAGGCTATCATCAAAGAATTTGGAAGAACAGAGGGAGATACAGGATCACCGGAAGTACAGGTTGCTATCCTTACAGCAAGAATCAACGAGCTGACAGATCACTTCAAAGCTAACCCGAAGGATCACCACTCAAGAAGAGGACTTCTTAAGATGGTTGGACAGAGAAGAGGACTTCTTGCATACCTCAAGAAAGTAGATATCGAGAGATACCGTGCTCTGATCGAGAAACTTGGTCTGAGAAAATAATAAGATTTTCCAAAGAAGAAGATCGATTGACAGATCAGAAGCTGCATCTGATGATGTGGTTTCTGGTCTGTTTCTTTTTGTCTGAATTTTTGGTACTTTTTGTTCTTTTTTTGGAAAACTATTTACTTCTTATTATGGAATATGATATAATTTAAAAGCTTGTGGGCAGAGAAGAACCGAGACCACTGAAAAGTGTATTATCAATCGATTACAGTGGGCTTCAATTGCTATGGAATAGTACATTTTTCAGTAGTTTCGGAGCGAATTGTTCTGCTCATATAAAACGAAGATAAGATAAAAAGGAGAAAACCATGTATAAAAAGTTTGAAATGGAACTGGCCGGCAGAACACTGCGCGTGGATGTTGACCGTGTGGCAAAACAGGCGAATGGTGCAGTGCTGATGCATTATGGTGACACAACTGTACTGTGTACAGCAACAGCATCTGACAAGCCGAGAGAAGGAATTGATTTCTTTCCACTCAGCGTAGAGTATAATGAGAGAATGTACGCTGTAGGAAAGATCCCGGGAGGATTTAATAAGAGAGAGGGTAAAGCATCTGAGAATGCAATCCTGACAGACCGTGTCATCGACCGTCCGATGCGTCCTCTGTTCCCGAAAGATTATAGAAATGACGTAACACTTGAGAATCTTGTTCTTTCTGTAGATCAGGACTGCAGCCCGGAACTTACAGCTATGCTTGGTGCTGCACTTGCGACAAGTATTTCTGATATTCCGTTTGACGGACCAATCTCTACAACACAGGTTGGACTTGTTGACGGAGAATTCGTATTCAACCCGACAGCAGCACAGAAGGAAGTATCTGATCTTGCATTGACAGTTGCTTCTACAAAGGAAAAGGTTATCATGATCGAGGCCGGTGCGAAGGAAGTTCCGGAAGCGAAGATGATTGAAGCAATCTTTGCGGCACATGATCTGAACCAGAAAGTGATCGCTTTCTTTGACACGATCGTTGCAGAGTGTGGAAAGCCAAAACATGAGTATCAGAGCTTTGCTGTTCCGCAGGAACTCTTTGATGCGATCCAGGAGATCGTTCCGGCTGCTGAGATGGAAGAGGCTGTATTTACAGATGACAAGCAGACAAGAGAAGAGAATATCCGTGTGATCACAGAGAGACTCGAGGAAGCATTTGCAGACAACGAAGAGTATCTTGCGAAGCTTGGTGAGGCTGTTTACCAGTATCAGAAGAAGACAGTAAGAAAGATGATCCTCAAAGATCATAAGCGTCCGGATGGTCGTGCAATCGATCAGATCAGACCGCTTGCAGCAGAAGTAGACCTGATCCCGAGAGTTCATGGTTCTGCTATGTTCACAAGAGGACAGACACAGATCTGCACAATGACAACACTTGCTCCACTTTCTGAAGCACAGAAGCTCGACGGTCTTGATGAAGCAGAGAAGACAAAGAGATATATGCATCATTACAACTTCCCGTCCTACTCTGTAGGAGAGACAAGACCTTCCAGAGGACCGGGACGTCGTGAGATTGGACATGGAGCACTGGCTGAGAGAGCACTTCTTCCGGTACTTCCAAGCGAGTCTGAGTTCCCATATGCGATCCGTACAGTATCTGAGACATTTGAGTCTAATGGATCTACATCACAGGCAAGTGTCTGCGCATCCAGTATGTCACTGATGGCAGCAGGTGTGCCGATCAAGTCTGCTGTAGCAGGTATCTCTGCAGGACTTGTAACAGGTGAGACAGATGATGATTACCTTGTATTGACAGATATCCAGGGACTCGAGGACTTCTTCGGAGACATGGACTTCAAGGTAGCAGGTACTCACGAAGGTATCACAGCAATCCAGATGGATATCAAGATCCACGGATTGACAAGACCGATCATCGAAGAAGCAATCGCTGCTACAAAGAAAGCAAGAACTTACATCATGGATGAAGTTATGAGTAAAGCAATCGCTGAGCCTAGAAAAGAAGTTGGAGAGTTTGCACCGAAGATTATTCAGATGCAGATCGATCCACAGAAGATCGGTGATGTTGTCGGACAGCGTGGTAAGACAATCAATGCAATCATCGACGAGACAGGTGTTAAGATCGACATCGATGATGAAGGAAATGTATCTATCTGCGGTACAGAGAAAGAGAACATGGAGAAAGCTGCGAAGTACATCCAGACAATCGTTACAGATTACGAAGCAGGACAGCTTTTTGAAGGAAAGGTTATCAGCATCAAAGAATTCGGAGCATTCGTTGAGTTTGCACCGGGTAAAGAAGGAATGGTACACATTTCCAAGCTTTCCAAGCAGAGAGTTGACAAGGTAGAAGACGTTGTAAGCATCGGTGATGTTGTGAAGGTTGTATGCCTTGGTAAAGATAAGATGGGAAGATTCAGCTTCAGCATGAAAGATGTTGCAGAATAAGAATCAGAAAGAATAAAAAAAGAGGAACAGAATTCAGGAAACTGGGTTTTGTTCCTCTTTTCTTGTATGTGCAAGGAATACTTTAAGAATCTTATCCATATATTGTGTAGAGAGGAGGGGTACGGACAACAACTGGAGAGGTGGACAAGATGGAAATGGAAAGACAGAACAAGAAGATGCAGGTCTGGAATCTGCTGGCAGAAAAAATCCGTAAGCTTGTAGAAGAATCCGTCAGTAATCCGGAGGAACTGCAGGAGATCAGGATACGTACAGGTCAGCCGCTGCTGATTCAGATGAAAGGGCAGGAACGGGTTCTTCCGGACCCGGCACACCCGTATCTGGTTACGAAAGAAGATATTGGTGAGACAATGGGATATATTTGTCATTATTCGCTCTATGCATATGAAAATGAGTTGAAACAGGGATTTATTACAGTGGAAGGAGGTCACAGGGTCGGGGTGGCAGGAAAAGTAATTATAGAAAATGAAAAAGTAAAAAATATACAGTATATTTCTTCGCTAAATGTAAGAATTTCTCACGAAGTACTTGGGTGTGCTGACGCATTGATTCCATATATTACGGAAAATAAACAGATTTGCCATACATTGATCATTTCTCCGCCGTGTTGCGGAAAGACTACTTTGATCCGTGATCTGATCCGTCAGATATCGGATGGAAATGAATACATAAAAGGGTGTTCTGTCGGTGTGGTAGATGAAAGATCGGAGCTTGGTGGGTGTTATCTTGGAATCGCGCAGAATCATCTGGGTACAAGGACTGATATTTTAGACTGTTGTCCGAAAGCGGAGGGGATGATCATGTTGATCCGTTCTATGGCGCCGCGTGTGATCGCAGTGGATGAGATCGGCACAAGTGAGGATATCCATGCCATTGAATATGCCATGCAGTGCGGCTGCCGGCTGATTGCGAGTGTACACAGCCTTGATATGGATGAGGCTTCTAAAAAGCCGATCCTGGGTGACCTGATCCGCAGAAGAATGTTTCAGCGTTATGTTGTGCTTGGACAGGATCACGGTCCTGGCAAGATCCGGGAAATCTATGATGAGCGGGGGCGTGTGCTGTGCAGAAATTAGTCGGATGTTTTCTGATCCTGTTGGCGACGACTGGAGCAGGATGGATGTATGGAAAAGAACTTCGGAATTATCTGGAAGAATTGAGTCATTTTCGCAGAATTATAGAACAAATAAAAGGCGAATTACTGTATGCAGGACTTCCGCTTTCGGAAATTTTTTATAATATTGCATCAAGAGAGAAGGAACCTTATGAAAACTGGCTGATGGATCTGGCATTTCAATGTCAGGGCGCACAGGAAAAGCGGTTTGCTGACTTGTGGACAGATACGATAGGAAAAGATCTTCCGGAACTGAAATGGAGAGGGAAAATGAATCCTCTGATCTGCGAACCTGGGGAACTGCTTGAAATAGGAGACAGAGAAGGTGTAGTTCGTCTGCTGGAGTATCATTTAAAAAGGCTGGATATGGAAATTGAAAAGAGAACTGCGGAAACGTCTGAGAAGAAAAAGCTCGGTAGCTGGCTGGGGGCAGCAGGAGGGATTTTTCTTGTGATCCTTCTGCTTTAAAAGGGCGGGAACAAAAGGGAGAGGAGGGAGAATGTGAGCATCAATCTGATATTTAAAATTGCGGCGGTGGGAATTCTTGTATCTATTCTGAGTCAGGTTTTGAAGCATAGCGGCAGAGAAGAACAGGCATTCCTGACAAGTCTTGCAGGGCTGATTCTTGTATTATCCTGGGTTCTCCCGGCGATTTATGACTTATTTTCTTCGATCCGGCAATTGTTTTCTCTTTAAGGAGGGCGGAACAGAATTGAACAGTATACAAATCGCACTTTTGGGTGTCGTGGGAACATTACTTGCTTTGCAGTTTAAAAGTGGGAAAAGTGAATATGGCATTTATGTAAGTCTTGCAGTCAGCCTGTTTTTATTTCTTTGTATGCTTTCACGACTTGAAATCTTTGTGCAGACAGTAAAGAAAATTGCAGATTATATAAAACTGGATGCCGGACAGATGAGTATTTTGTTGAAAATGGCCGGTGTGACTTATGTGGCTGAATTTGCATCCGGAATTTGTAAAGATGCAGGGTATCAGAATATTGCTGTACAGATTGAGATTTTTACAAAGTTGACGATCCTTGCGATAGGAATGCCGGTACTTCTTGCGCTGCTGGAACTAATCGGAGATTTTCTGATATGAAAAGGGAAAAACATTTTTGGAAAAAGCTCTTCTGTTTTGTGTTTTTATTTACGGTTGTGACAGGATGTGGCAGCGTGTATGCAGCAGAGCATGGTACAGCGGAGGAAAAGGAAACAGAAGATCGTTCCGGGATGTTGGAGGATGAGCTGGAACAAATGGAAGAAAGTCTGCTGGATGAATTTGATTTCAGACAGATCGATCAGTTATCAGGAGAGACAGAACTGGGAGAAAAAGTACGGTTTCGTGATCTTACAGAGATGCTGATCAGCGGAAATACGAAGGAATTGGGAGAAAGATTTCTTGAGTTTTTTTCAGGACAGGTGTTCTCTGTTTTTCAGAAAGGAAGGAAGAATCTGGCGCGCTTGCTACTGATTACAGTAGCGGCTGCATTTTTCTCGAATTTTACAAGTATCTTTCAAAACAGACAGACAGCGGAAGCGGGTTTTTATATTTTGTATCTTGTTGTGATCGCAATCTGTCTGGAAGCATATCAATCGATGAATTTATATGCCGAAGAAAAAACAGGAGAGCTTGTCCAATTGATGCAGGTGTTTTGCCCAAGTTTCTTTCTGGCGGTTGCATTTACCGGAAAGAGCAGTTCGGCGTTGATGTTTTATAATACAATATTGTTCTTAATCTATCTGGTGGAACTGCTTGTACTTCATTTTCTTTTACCGGCGGTGAAGATCTACGGGATGGTGAGGGTCTTATCCTGCCTGACCGGAGAAGATCTTTTCTCAGAATTTGCAGAACTTCTGGAAAAATGTATCCAATGGAGTCTGAAAAGTATGATTGCCGCTGTGAGTGGGATCAGTCTGATCCGGGGATTTTTGAATCCGGCAATTGATTCTTTGAAAATGACTGCTGCGGGACGAACACTGGAGGCGGTTCCGTGGATCGGAGATGTTGCCGGAGGTACAATGGATGTTGCATTAGGAGTTGCAGTACTGCTTAAGAATGGAATCGGTGTAGCAGGAATGATTTTTATAGCTGTCCTGGCACTTATTCCACTGGTGGAATTTCTGATATTGGCATTTTTGTACCAACTTGTGGCGGCATTAGTTCAACCGGTTTCTGACCGGAGAATTACAACATGCATATCTGGAGTTAGTTCCGGTTATCAGCTTATGGTGAAGGTAATAGCATCCACAACGCTGTTATTTGTCTTAAGCATTGCACTTGTGGTGGCTGTAACATCTTAAGGTTTCAGAGGAGAGAGGAGGAATCTGCCGGATGCTTACACAATGGATACAAAAAATCATTTCAATGCTTCTCGTTATGAGTGCAGTTCTGCAGGTGATTCCGGGAAAGGATTATGAAAAATATATTCGTTTTTTCTGTGGACTTGTCCTGATCCTGCTTGCACTATCCCCTGTTGCGGCGTTGAAAGGACTGAAAGCAGAGCAATTTTATCAGAAAGAAGTGTATCAGCAATATGAGAAAGAAATAGAGCGGATGTCGGATTCTATAAAACGGGAGGAAATCGGAATTGGACAATAATTGGCAGGAGTGGAAGGAAAGGATCGTGGGATACACAAGGAAGATAAAACAGGCGGATCGTGGTCAGAAAAGAACAAGATTAGCCATTTTATTCCTGTGTGGACTGCTGCTTCTTGTAGTTGCGGTTCCGGTTCCGAAGACAGGGGAGGTGGATGAGGATACAAAGATTGACGGGGAATCCGGGAAAGGAGAGACGTATGAGACAGATTCCATGGCAGACTATGAAAAATATCTGGAACAGAAGACAGCGCAGACACTTGGTGTCGTAGATGGGGCGGGAAAGGTGACGGTGATGATCACATTAAAGTCTACAGGACAGAAAGTGGTTGAAAAAGATCAGCAAAGCACACATCAGACGACGAAGGAAGCAGACAGCCAGGGAGAGACAAGAGAAAGTGAAGAAAAATCTCTGGATAAAACGACCGTGTACAGTCAGGGGACAGACGGAACGCAGACCCCATATGTAAGTAAAGAAAATGCACCGGAAGTGGAGGGCATTCTTGTAATAGCAGATGGAGGTGGGAATGCAGTTGTCGCGAAGAATCTGACAGAAGCGGTGCAGGCATTATTTGGTGTAGAAGCGCATAAGATAAAAATAATGAAACGTGCGCCTACATAAAAGGAGGTTTGTCTTAATGAAAGGAAAAGTGAAGAAAAACCAGTTGATCATTGTGGCACTTGCGGTTATGATCGCGGCAGCAGGATATCTGAACTACACGGGACGTCTGTTTGGCGAGAATGCGAAAGGAACAAAAGAAGCTAATGCAGATCTTACAAACCAGGAACTTTTAGATATTTCACAGGAAGATACAGAAGCAGGAAGCGAAGAAATTGAAAGTAATGATTCTGAAACAGAAGGAACACCTGGAGAGGCGGTTCTAACAAATGGTTCAGCCCAGACTACGGTAGCCCAGGCAAAAGTTACAAGAGAACAGGTGCGTGCTCAGAATAAAGAAACATTGCAGTCGATCATAGACAATACAGAGCTCAGTGAAGAGGAAAAGTCAGATGCAGTTGCACAGATGGTGGAGCTTACAAAACAATCAGAGACGGAGATGGAAATTGAGACATTGATGGCAACAAAAGGATTTTCAGAGGCAGTGGTAAGTCTGGGGGAAGATAGTGCAGATGTTGTTGTAAATGCAGAGGAGCTTACGGATGCAAACCGTGCCCAGATTGAGGATATTGTGACAAGAAAGTCGGATGTAAAGCCGGAGAAGATTGTAATTACACCAATTCATGAATAGAAAGTATATTTTTGGAAAAACTTTTTATAAAAGATTTGCTGTCAGAGAGGACTTGTGATACACTATTTACTGGTTTATTATGTAACTGTCTACGGGATGCCTGCGGACAGTTATCTATTGCGTGAAAATGATAGGAGATTAGAAATGTCAGAAATTACGAATGAGATAAAGAAAAGAAGAACATTTGCCATTATATCCCATCCGGATGCCGGTAAGACAACATTGACAGAGAAATTCCTTCTGTACGGAGGAGCCATCAACCAGGCAGGATCTGTTAAGGGAAAAGCAACTGCGAAGCATGCGGTTTCCGACTGGATGGAGATTGAGAAGGAGAGAGGTATTTCTGTAACTTCTTCTGTACTTCAGTTCAATTATGGTGGATACTGTATTAATATTCTGGATACACCGGGACATCAGGACTTCTCAGAGGATACATACCGTACTTTGATGGCAGCGGATTCCGCAGTTATGGTTATCGATGCATCCAAGGGTGTTGAGGCGCAGACAAGAAAGCTGTTTAAAGTCTGTGTGATGCGTCACATCCCAATTTTTACATTTATCAATAAGCTCGACCGTGAGGCGAAAGATACATTTGAATTGTTAGATGATATAGAGAAAGAGCTTGGAATCGCAACTTGTCCGATTAACTGGCCAATCGGTTCCGGTAAGGAATTCAAGGGAGTTTACGACAGAGCGAAACGTGAAGTTGAGCTGTTCTCAGACACGAAAAAAGGTACTGCGATGGGTGAAGTGAAGATGATACCGATCGACGCACCGGAGACAGAAGAACTGATCGGAGCAGATGCAAAAGACATTCTTGCAGATGAGATTGAACTTCTGGACGGAGCAGCAGCTGAGTTTGATCAGGAACTAGTTGATAAGGGACAGCTTTCACCGGTATTTTTCGGATCCGCTCTTACCAACTTTGGTGTAGAGACTTTCCTGAAGCATTTCCTGAAGATGACAACCTCTCCGCTTCCAAGAAAATCAGATCATGGCGAGATCGATCCAATGACAGAGAAAGATTTCTCAGCATTTGTATTTAAGATCCAGGCGAATATGAACAAAGCCCACAGAGACAGAATTGCATTCATGAGAATCTGTTCCGGAGAATTCGAGGCTGGTATGAGTGTTTATCATGTGCAGGGAGGAAAGGATGTGCGTCTTTCCCAGCCGCAGCAGATGATGGCAAGTGAAAGAAAGATGATCGATAAGGCTTACGGCGGAGATATCATCGGGGTATTTGACCCAGGTATCTTCTCGATCGGAGATACATTGACAACATCAAAAGAGAAATTTGCTTACGAAGGAATCCCGACCTTTGCACCGGAACACTTTGCGCGTGTCCGTCAGGTTGATACGATGAAGAGAAAGCAGTTTGTAAAGGGAATCAATCAGATTGCACAGGAAGGTGCGATCCAGATCTTCCAGGAATTCAACACGGGTATGGAAGAGATTATCGTAGGCGTTGTAGGTGTACTTCAGTTTGATGTGTTGAAGTATCGTCTTCAGAATGAATATAATGTAGAGATCCGTCTGGAGAATCTGCCATATGAGTACATCCGTTGGATTGAGAATGAAGAGATCGATATGGATCGCTTGAGCGGAACATCTGATATGAAGAAGATCATGGATCTGAAGGGACGTCCGCTTCTTCTCTTTGCGCATGAGTGGAGTATCCGTATGACAGAAGAGAGAAATGAAGGACTTATTTTGTCAGAATTCGGACGTTCATAAAAATCTTTTCAAATAGAAAGATTTTTGATATAATGTAGAAAGAATCAGACAAAACAGGAGGTTTTGATTATGGCAAAGGACGAAAGAAATATTTATACAATACAGAACGACGCAAGCAAAGGTGAGATTAAGATTGCGGATGAAGTTGTAGCGATCATTGCAGCGCTTGCTGCCACAGAAGTGGAAGGTGTTGCTTCTATGGCCGGAAACATCACGAATGAACTGATCGGAAAGCTCGGAATGAAGAATCTTTCCAAAGGTGTGAAGGTTGATGTACTGGAAGGTATTGTGACTGTATCCTTGGCATTGAACCTGAAGTACAATTACAGCATCGTTGAGGTGTCTGCAAGAGTGCAGGAGAAAGTTAAGAATGCAATTGAGAATATGACAGGACTTGAAGTGGCTGATGTGAACATTAAGGTTGCAGGAGTCGAGATGGAGAGTCAGGAATAAAAGCGAACAGGAAAGGAATCAGCCAACATGGTTAGAAAAGAACTTCGCGAGCACATTTTCAAGATGTTGTTTCAGATAGAATTTAATGATCCGCAGGAGATGCCGGAGCAGATTGAATACTATTTTTCTACACTGGAAGATGCAGCGGATAAGGATAAAGAATATATTAAGAGAAAATATGCGGCAGTACTTGAGAAGACAGAAGAGATTGATGAACTGATCAATGCCAATGCAAAGGGATGGAAGACGACAAGAATGAACAAAGTAGATCTGTCCATTCTGAGACTTGCGGTATATGAGATGAAGTGGGATGACGAGGTACCGGTAGGAGTTGCGATTAACGAGGCAGTAGAACTGGCAAAGATGTTCAGTTCAGATGAGGCTCCGTCATTTATTAACGGAGTACTTGGCAAGATTGCGCGTTCACTGGAAGAGACGAAAGAATGAAAAATGTCTATACGGTGAAGCAGGTTAATTCTTATATTAAGAATATGTTCACCCAGGACTTCATGCTGAACCGAATCTATGTAAAGGGTGAGGTGTCTAATTTAAAGTACCACACATCAGGGCATATATATTTTTCATTGAAAGACGAGTCCGGCACGATAGCCTGCGTGATGTTCGCAGGCTCAAGGTCTGGGCTTTCTTTTCATATGGAGGAAGGACAGCAGGTAGTAGTGCTGGGGGCGGTCAGTGTCTATGAGCGGGATGGAAAGTATCAGCTGTACGCAAGAGAGATCATTCTGGACGGTGCGGGACTTTTGTATGAAAGATTCGAGGCACTGAAGAAAGAACTCGAAGAGATGGGAATGTTTGCAGCAGAGTACAAACAGCCGGTTCCACGCTATGCACGTACGATCGGGGTTGTGACCGCACCGACAGGAGCAGCGATCAGAGATATCATCAATGTGGCAAAGAGAAGGAATCCATTTGTCCAGATCCTGCTTTATCCTGCACTGGTACAGGGTGATGGTGCCGTGAGCAGCATCGTGAAAGGAATCCATATGCTGGAAGAGAAGCAGGTGGATGTCATGATCGTCGGAAGAGGCGGAGGAAGCATTGAAGATCTGTGGGCATTCAATGAGGAGGCTGTTGCGCGTGCGATTTTTGACTGTCGCGTTCCGGTGATCTCTGCAGTCGGACATGAGACAGATACAACGATTGCCGATTATGTGGCAGATCTGAGAGCACCGACACCATCTGCAGCGGCAGAGCTTGCAGTGTATGAATATTCTGAAGTGAAAGAACAGATTCTTAATTGTGAGAGTTTACTTCGAAGAGCAATAAATCAGAAGCTGCTAAACGAGCGTATGCATCTGGAACACAGCAGATTGAAACTTCAGACGCTCCATCCAAGACAGAAACTCAATGAGAAGAGACAAAGAACGGTTGACGCTGAGAATACACTGCGCTCGCTTATGGAGCGGCATCTGACAAAAGAAAAGCACAGACTCGCACTTTGTGCAGAACGGATGAAGGGATTGTCTCCCCTTGAGAAATTAAGTCAGGGATATTCTTATGTCTGCAATGCACAAGGACAGAATATAAAGAAAACAGATCAGGTAAGAGAAGGAGATTTGTTGCAGATTTATGTAACGGATGGACAGATTGAGACTTACGTTACAGACACTGTAAAACTAGAAGGGGAAAGAGGACAAAGTTCCCATAAACAGTAACCGGGAGGAAATGATGAAAGACACGAAGAAGATAGAACAGGCTGCAAGTCTTGAGGAGTTATTTGAGAGACTGGATCGCGTCATTGGCGGACTGGAAGGAGAGGAGCTTTCTCTTGAAGATTCTTTTAATTTATATCAGGAAGGCATGGAACTTGTGAAGTGTTGTAATCGTACAATTAACGATGTGGAAAAGAAAGTTCTTGCCTTGGATGAGAATGGAGAGAGTCATGAATTTTAAAGAAGAACAGAAAGAAAAAGTAGAAAAAATTGAAGCAATACTCAGAGAATATCTTCCGGAAGCAAACGGATATCAGAGTGTGATCATGGAAGCAATGGAATACAGTCTGATGGCAGGAGGTAAGCGCCTTCGCCCAATGCTGATGATGGAAACATACCGTCTGTTTGGTGGAGAGACAGAAGTGATTTATCCGTTTATGGCAGCAATGGAGATGATCCATACCTATTCACTGGTTCATGATGATCTCCCGGCAATGGATAATGATGAGTACCGTAGAGGAAGAAAGACGACACATATTGTTTATGGAGAGGATATGGGAATCCTTGCGGGTGATGCACTTTTAAACTATGCATTTGAGACAGCATGCAAGGCATTTGAGCAATTTCCGGAGGAAAGCCTTAGAATCGGACAAGCGATGAGAGTTCTGGCAAGAAAGGCCGGAATCTATGGTATGATCGGTGGACAGGTTGTAGATGTGAAAGAATCCGGACATCAGATTGATGAGGAAGTTCTTGATTTTATTTTCAGACTGAAGACAGGTGCACTGATCGAGTCTGCTATGATGATTGGAGCAATCCTTGCGGGAGCATCAAAAGAAGATGTAAAGAGTATGCAGAAAGTCGCAGGAAAGATCGGAATGGCATTCCAGATCCAGGACGATATTCTGGATGTGACAAGCACGACAGAGCAGCTGGGCAAGTCGGTACATAGTGATGAGAAGAATGAAAAGACAACATATGTAACACTTAAAGGAATCGAACAGGCTCATAAAGATGTGGAACGTATGACAGAAGAAGCAATCGATGAACTGAAAAAGTTCCCTGCCGGGGATAATTTCCTTGAGCAGCTTTTGAAATCTCTTGTATATAGAGAAAAATAAGATTGTCGGTGAGGAGGAACTTATGGCACTTGAAAAGATTCAAAAGGCCAACGATATAAAAGAACTGACAGAGGAAGAGCTGAAAGAATTATCGGATGAGATCCGGCGGTTTCTGATCGAAAAGATCAGTGTGACCGGAGGACATCTGGCATCCAATCTCGGAGTTGTTGAGCTTACGATGGCATTGCATAAAGTACTTCATTTCCCAGAGGATAAACTGATCTGGGATGTGGGACATCAGTCTTATACACACAAGCTTCTGACAGGAAGAAAAGAAGGATTTGATGATCTTAGAAAATACGGAGGAATGAGTGGATTCCCTAAGAGAAAAGAAAGCAAATGTGATGCGTTTGATACAGGACACAGTTCAACTTCAATCTCAGCAGGGCTTGGTTATGTGGCCGCAAGAGAGCTTCAACAGGAGCATTATAACGTTGTATCTGTGATCGGAGATGGTTCTATGACCGGCGGTATGGCATATGAAGCATTGAATAACGCTTCCAGATTGAAAAGTAATTTTATCATTGTACTCAATGATAATACGATGTCCATTTCCAAGAATGTTGGTGGTATGTCAAATTACCTGAATGGGCTTCGGACGACACAGGTATACTCAGACCTGAAGAGAGGTGTCGAAGATACGATCAAGAGGATTCCCGGCAGGGGAGAACGGATCGTCCATCAGGTGAAGAAGACGAAGAGCGGGATCAAACAATTATTTGTTCCGGGAATGTTTTTTGAGGATATGGGAATCACATATCTGGGTCCTGTAGACGGACATGATCTGAAGACATTAACAAAGACATTGAATGAAGCAAAACGGGTAAATCATGCAGTTCTTGTACATGTTGTGACGAAGAAGGGAAAAGGTTATCTTCCGGCAGAGACGAATCCGTCAAAATTCCATGGAACAGGACCTTTTGATGTGACAACAGGAGAAACGATCGGAGGGTCGGGGAAGGATTCTTATACAGATATTTTTTCCAAAGTGCTTGCAGATATCGGAAAGAAGGACAAGAAGGTTGTAGCTATTACTGCAGCGATGGCAGACGGAACCGGACTTTCCAGATTCGCAAAGCTATTTCCGGAAAGATTCTTTGATGTAGGAATTGCAGAAGAGCATGCGATGACATTTGCAGCAGGACTTGCTGCCGGGGGAATGAAGCCTGTTTTTGCGGTGTATTCATCTTTCTTACAGAGAGCGTTTGACCAGACAATTCATGATGTCTGTCTTCAGAATCTGCCGGTTGTGATCGCAGTAGACCGCGCAGGTCTTGTTGGAAGTGACGGAGAGACACATCAGGGAGTCTTTGATTTATCATTTTTATCATTGATCCCGAATCTTTCAATCCTGTCACCAAAGAACCGTTGGGAGATGGCGGATATGGTGCGCTTTGCAGTAGGTTTCCAGTATCCGATTGCACTTCGTTATCCAAGAGGAGAAGCATATGAAGGACTGAAGGAATTCCGTGCTCCGATCGAATATGGAAAGAGCGAACTTCTATATGAAGAGAGTGAGATCGCGGTAATGTTTGTCGGACATATGTCTTTCCTTGCAGAACAGGTGCGTGAGGATCTTAAGGCAGCAGGGTATCAGTGTAGTCTGATCAATGCAAGATTTGTGAAACCTCTGGATACAGAGAGGATCCGGAAGATTTCAGAAAATCACAGGATCCTTGTGACAATTGAGGAAAATGTGCTTACAGGTGGATTTGGTGAGCAGGTAGAAGATTTTGTGATGCGTGAGGGTATCCCATTGAAAGTTTGCACAATCGGTATTTCAGATGATTATGTTGAACATGGAAATGTAGATGTCTTAAGAAAAGAAGTTGGTCTCGACAGAGAGAGTATTGTAAAAAAGGTCATTGCAGATGATCGGAGAATAGAGGAAGAAAAGTAACATGAAAGAACGTTTGGATGTATTGCTCGTAAAGAGAAATCTGGCGGATTCCAGAGAAAAAGCAAAAGCAATTATTATGTCAGGAAATGTATTTGTAGAAGGTCAGAGAGAAGATAAGGCTGGAACAACATTTCCAGAGGAGGTAAATATTGAGGTACGCGGACATGTTCTCCCCTATGTGAGCCGTGGAGGTCTTAAGCTTGAGAAAGCAATGAAAGAATTCCATGTGACAGTAGATGGAAAGGTCTGTACAGATGTTGGATCTTCCACTGGAGGATTCACAGACTGTATGCTTCAGAATGGAGCAAAGAAAGTATTTGCCATCGATGTGGGAAGAGGACAGCTGGATTGGAAGCTGCGTCAGGATCCGAGAGTGGTATGTATGGAGAAGACGAATATCCGTTATGTGACTCCGGAAGATCTTGGAGAACCTGTTGATTTTTCGTCGATTGATGTTTCGTTTATCTCTCTCACAAAAGTGCTTGGTGCAATCAGAGCGTATCTGACAGATGATGGAGAGATTGTAGCATTGATCAAACCACAGTTTGAAGCAGGACGTGAGAAGGTTGGAAAGAAAGGTGTTGTGCGAGAAAAGAGTACGCATCATGAAGTAATCGAGAAAGTGACAGAATTTGCGGTATCAATCGGATTTTCTGTACTTGAGATCACATTCTCTCCAATCAAGGGACCAGAAGGAAATATCGAATACCTTGTACATTTGAAGAAATGTCCGGAAGAGGAAGCAAAGATTGAGACAAAGGAACTGGATCAGGTAGTGGATGAAGCATTCGCTACTCTGGCAAAGTAAAAAGGTGATGGTATGGAATCTTTTTATATCATAACAAATCAATTAAAAGACAGAGATTATTCTGTTACGATTGAGATAAAAGATTATATTGAGAGAAAAGGCAAATATGTTATTCTTGCGCAAAAGGACGAGGAAGGATTTATTGTTCCGGGAACGATTCCGGAGAACGTTGATTGCGGACTGGTTTTAGGTGGGGATGGAACTCTGATCCGTGCAATACGTGACCTTGAAGGAAATAAACTTCCGCTTCTTGGAATCAATATCGGAACGTTGGGGTATCTGGCAGATGTAGAATTGAAAGATTATAAATCTGCGATTGACAGACTTTGCGAGGAAGAGCCTAAAGTTGAGAAACGTATGATGTTGGAGGGGACAATGTCATCCGGTGAAAAAGATCTGGCGGTAAATGATATCGTCCTGACAAGAGAAGGGAATCTTCGTATTGTTCAGTTTAATGTATATGTGAATGGGACATTGTTGAACACATATCAGGCAGACGGTGTGATCATCTGTACACCGACGGGAAGTACAGGATATAATCTTTCCGCAGGTGGGCCGGTGGTAGAGCCAACAGCAAGTCTGATCGTTATCACTCCAATCTGTTCCCATGCACTTAACACGAGCAGTGTGGTGCTTTCAGCAGAGGATGATGTTGAAGTTGAGATTTGCGAGGGCCGTTATGGAAGGCAGGAGAAAGTAGCTTTATGTTATGACGGTGCTGTACAGAGACAATTGGTTAGCGGAGACAGAGTGAAGATCAGAAAATCAGATGCCAAAGCGCATCTTGTAAAATTAAGTGAAGAAAGTTTTATGATAACAATGCGCGAGAAGATGAAAGGAAATTGATACTATGAAAGTGAGCCGACATGCAAAGATAATTGAATTGATCAGTCAGTATGACATAGAGACGCAGGAGGAACTGGCAGAATATCTGAATAATGCCGGCTTCAAGGTCACACAGGCAACTGTCTCCAGAGATATCAGAGATCTGAAGCTGACAAAGTTGTCTGTAAACGGTGGGCGTCAGAAGTATATTGTCCATAGACAGGAAGATGACGGAATGAACGAAAAATATATCCGTGTGCTTCGTGACGGGTTTGTTTCCATGGATATGGCACAGAATATCCTTGTGATCAAAACAGTTGCCGGAATGGCAATGGCGGTTGCTGCTGCAGTAGATGCAATGAAATGGAATGAAGTGGTCGGATGTATTGCGGGAGATGACACGATCATGTGCGCAATTCGTACAGTTGAAGATACAGCTGTAGTAATGGAGAATATAAGAAAATTGGTTTCAAGGAAAGCATAGGTGATATATGTTACAGAATCTGTATGTGAAAAATCTTGCTTTGATTGATGAAACAGAAGTAGAGTTTGTGGAAGGATTGAATATTCTGACCGGTGAAACCGGAGCAGGAAAGTCAATCCTTCTTGGCTCTGTTACGCTTGCACTGGGTGGAAAATACAATGCACAGATGCTTCGAAACGGGGCAAAAAGCGGATTGGTAGAACTTACTTTTCACATCAAAGAAGAAAAGATTTTAAAGAAGCTGGAGGCCTTGGACATTTATCCGGAAGACGGATATCTGACATTGAGCCGCCGCCTTTTAGAAGGCCGAAGTGTCAGTAAGATTAACGGTGAGACAGTGAATATGAGCGTCCTTAAAGATGTAGCCAGTCTTTTGATCGATATTCATGGACAGCATGATAATCAGACATTGCTTCATCGAAAGAATCATTTAACACTGCTTGATCTTTATGGGAAAGAACAGACGGATCCGTTAAAAGAAAAAATGGCTTCCTGCTATCAGGAATGGAAGACAGTATGTAAGAAGGTGGAACAATCTTCGCTGGATGAAGAGAGCCGAAGAAGAGAACTTTCTCTTGCTGAATTTGAAGTGAATGAGATTGAAGAAGCAGCTCTTAAAGAAAGTGAAGATGAACTTTTAGAAGAACAGTATCGCAAGATGACAGATAGCAGAAAACTCACAGAAGGAGTTGCAGAAGCGTATCAGTATACTGCAGAGGACGAACGTGGAAATGCAAGTGATTACTTAAGCCGTGCAATCCGAAGCCTTCAGGAAGCAGCATCTTTTGATGAAAAGGGAAGCCAGCTTTATGATCAGATCGTGGAGATCGATAGTCTGCTGAATGATTTCAACCGGGATCTGGCAGAATATGCAAAGAGTTTTGAATATTCGGAAGAAGAGTTTTCAGAAGTTGAGTCCCGCCTGAATGAAGTGAATCATTTAAAGGCAAAATATGGAAACACTGTCAGTGATATCCTTGCATATTGTGAGGAAAAAAGACAGAGACTATCGGAACTGGAAGATTACGATTCTTTTATGCAGGAACTTTTGGAGAAACAGAAAAAAGCAGAAAAGCAGATGGAAAAGGCTGCGATGGAACTGCATGAAGTGCGTGAACAAAACGCAGTTAAATTTGCCGAGGAAATTGTTCATCAGATGTCAGAACTGAATTTCCTGGATGCACGTTTTGAAATTCGTTTGACAGAAGCAAAAAGTTATTCTGCACAAGGAAAAGATGATGCAGAGTTTTATCTGTCGGTTAATCCGGGAGAACCTGTGCGTCCACTGGGGGATGTCGCATCCGGAGGAGAACTATCCCGTATTATGCTTGCAATCAAGACCGTACTTGCAGATGAAGAAGATACACCGACTTTGATATTTGATGAGATTGATAGTGGAATATCAGGAATCACAGCAGGTCGTGTCGGAGAGAGACTGCAGTTGATCGGAAAGAGCCGTCAGGTAATTTGTATTACACATCTTTCACAGATCGCAGCGGCAGCAGATGTTCATTTTTGTATTCATAAAGAGGCAGAAGATAATTCTGTGAGAACACAGATCGAGAGACTTGATCAGGAAGACTCTGTTGCAGAGCTTGCAAGACTTCTTGGGGGAGCAAATGTGACAGATGGAATCATAGACAGTGCCAGAGAAATGAAGGAACTGGCAAAAAGAGAAAAATAATACCAGTGTGAAAAGAAGAAGATCCACACATACTAAGAGCAGATGCAAACAGCATCTGCTCTTAATATTTGCAAGAGAGGAGTGTGGATCATGAAAGAACGCAGGAAAAGGAATATGAGCAGGACAGGTCTGTTGTTTATGTTCTGCTTATTGATGTTATGTGGCTGTGCACAGATTACAGGATTTATGGAAAATACGGAAGTCAGTGGCCGGGAAGTGGAAAGTCTGGCTGCGGAAAAGGAAGACGATACGGTTCTACTTGGAGGAATGCCGGTTGGAATTTATATGGAAACGGATGGTGTACTGGTTTTAGACACGGAGAAAATGACGGGGATGGATGGAAAGGAATATACACCTGCACAGGGTGTAGTGAGTTCCGGTGATTATATTACAGAAGTAAATCACCAGAAGATTGAGGGGAAAAAACAGTTGATGGATCTGGTGGAACATCTGGATGGAGAGAAGGTCCTTCTGACAGTCAGACGCGAAAATACGATATTAGAAAAGAAATTGACTCCTGTGCAGATTTCAAAAGGAAATTATCGACTTGGAATCTGGGTAAGAGATAATGTACAGGGACTTGGGACGATCACATTTTTGACAAAAAATAACACGTTCGCAGCACTGGGACATGGTATTCATGATATTGATACAAGTACACTTCTTATGATCAAAAGAGGAACGCTTTATAGAACCAGTATTCAGAAAGTGCAAAAGGGAAGCAAAGGGAATCCCGGAACAATGGAAGGGATTATTGTTTATAATCGGTTTCATCGGCTTGGAGTGATCGAGAAAAATACGGATGCAGGTATTTATGGAGAATTAAATTCAGACAGAAGCTGGATAGGAGAGGAAGTTCCGATACAGGTAGCAAAAAAAGAGGAAATAAAGACGGGGGAGGCAAGGATTCGCTGCTACATTGATGGTGAGGTGAAAGAATATACAATCTGTATAACACAAATTGACAAAGAATCCGACCAGGTGAACAAAGGAATGATAATCCAGGTGACAGATACAGAATTATTGAAAAAGACAGGAGGCATCATTCAGGGGATGAGCGGGAGTCCCATCATTCAGAATGGAAAACTGATCGGAGCTGTGACGCATGTGTTTGTACAGGATTCGACAAAAGGATACGGTATTTTTATTGAAAATATGTTGAAAGAGGAAGAATCGTGAAAAGGGTCGAAAAGGATGTCGAAATACTACTGCAAGATTTTCTTGAATACGACAAAAAAGCTGGAATATAATACACGAGTGGTGTAACAAGACAAACGTTCTCAGAAAAAGGAGAGAAGAAGATGGAACATTTGAAAATAGCCATTGCTGATGATAACCAGAAAATTTTGGATCTTTTGGATCGTGTGATCGGGATGGAAAAAGACATGAATCTGGTCGGAAAGGCGAAAAATGGTGAAGAGATGTGTCAGATCATCAAAGATAAACAGCCGGATGTTGTTCTTCTCGACCTGATTATGCCGAAAATGGATGGATTGACGGTCATGGATCGGATCAATCATGACAAAACTGTCAGCAAGCATCCGTATTTTATCGTAATCACAGCAGTTGGGCAAGAAAAGATTACAGAAGATGCTTTTAATAAAGGTGCAAATTACTATATGATGAAACCGTTTCAAAATGAGATGTTGTTAGAACGAATCCGAAGTGCGGGGCGGATGTCACACGGTATGGAAACAAGAAGCTCTGAGGCGGCATCTGATAATAGAGGAGAAAGTCTGGAGACACGAGTGACAAATATGCTGCATGAAATCGGAATACCGGCTCATATTAAGGGGTATCATTATCTAAGAGATGCGATTATGATGGCGGTAGATGATATGGATGTGCTCAATGCAATCACAAAGATCCTGTATCCAACCGTTGCAAAGAAGTATCAGACAACATCAAGCAGAGTAGAACGTGCGATCCGACATGCGATTGAAGTGGCATGGAGCAGAGGAAAGCTGGACACTCTGGATGAACTTTTTGGGTATACAGTAAGCAATGGAAAAGGGAAACCGACAAATTCTGAATTTATTGCTCTGATCGCAGATACAATACAATTGGAATACAGGCATGGGAAATAAGAAGTAAAATACAATGAGAAATCCTTTGCATTATGATAAAAATGCGGTATAATATTTTATAAGTAATTGCCGAAAGAGGGCAAGTGAAAGTGGAGGATCTAAGTATGAAAAACATTTTGTTCGCTTCATCAGAATGTGTACCATTTATAAAGACCGGGGGTCTTGCTGACGTTGTAGGTTCACTTCCAAAAGATTTTGATAAAGAGAAATATGACTGCCGTGTAGTTTTACCTAAGTACATGTGTATGAAACAGGAGTGGGTAGAGCGCCTGGAGTATATCACAAACTTCTACATGGATTTTGCAGGAGAGGATCGCTATGTCGGAATCTTTAAGACAGAATTAAACGGAGTTACATTTTATTTTATTGATAATGAATTTTATTTTTCGGGATTTGCTCCATATGATGGAGATCCGAAGTGGAATATTGAAAAATTCTCTTTCTTCTGTAAGGCAGTTTTAAGTATTCTTCCGGTTATTGGGTTCCGTCCGGATCTGATTCACTGTCATGACTGGCAGACAGGTCTGATTCCGGTATATCTGGATAATTTCCGTTTCTTTGGAGAATATTACAGAGGAATCAAGACAGTTATGACAATACATAACCTGAAGTTCCAGGGGGTATGGGATACAAAGACTGTACAGGGAATCACAGGACTTCCGGATTATTATTTCGTTCCGGATAAGCTTGAGGCATATAAAGATGCTAATATGCTCAAAGGCGGTATTGTTTATGCAGATAAGGTGACAACAGTAAGTCATAGCTATGCAGAAGAGATCAAGACACCGTTCTATGGAGAAGGTCTTGACGGACTGATGGCAGCAAGATCAAATGATCTTTGCGGTATTGTGAATGGTCTGGATTACAATGACTGGAATCCGGATACAGATTATAGAATCGCAAAGACATTTAACGTTGAGAATTTCCGGAAAAACAAACCGGTGAATAAGGCTGCTCTTCAGGAAGAACTTGGACTGGATAAAGACAATCATGTAATGTTGATCGGAATCGTTTCCCGTCTGACAGACCAGAAAGGATTTGATCTGATCGATTATATGATGGATGAGATGTGTCAGGATGCAGTACAGATTGCAGTACTTGGAACAGGAGATCCGAAATATGAGAATATGTTCCGTCACTTTGCATGGAAGTATGCAGGAAAGGTTTCAGCGAATATTTTCTATTCCGATGATCTTTCTCACAGACTTTATGCCGGATGTGATGCATTTCTTATGCCATCCTTATTCGAACCATGCGGACTCAGCCAGCTGATGAGTCTGAGATACGGAACACTTCCGATTGTTCGTGAGACAGGAGGATTGAAAGATACTGTAGAACCGTATAATGAGTTTGAGAAGACAGGTACAGGATTCAGTTTCTCCAATTATAATGCACATGAGATGCTGAACACCGTACGTTATGCAGAAAGAATCTATTATGACAAGAAACGTGACTGGAACAAGATGATCGAGCGCGCGATGGCTCAGGATTTCTCATGGATGAATTCTGCAAGACAGTATGAAGATCTGTACAGAAGTCTGATCGGAGAATAAGAATTATAAGAAGTAACAAAGAAGTAATACAAGAGTAACACAAGAGCAAGGAGTAACAGACCCGATGAAAATTATTGACAAACTGAACCAGAAAGGCATCCACATTTCTTTTGAGGTGTTTCCGCCGAAGACAGATGCAGGATTTGACAAAGTATTATCAGCAACAGATGAGATTGCCAAACTGAACCCATCTTATATCAGCGTAACCTATGGAGCCGGTGGCGGAACAAGCAAGAACACAGCGAAGATCGCATCCCATATTAAGGATGATCTCGGAGTGATAAGTCTTGCACATCTGACATGTGCTTCATCCACAAAAGAAGAAGTTGGAGAGGTAATTGAAAACCTGAAGGCTCATGGAATTGAGAATATTCTCGCTTTACGAGGAGATATTCCGGAAGGCATGACATTCCCTGATGGTGATCGATTCCATTATGCTTATGAACTGGTACAGGAGATCAAGAAACATGGGGATTTCTGTATTGGTGCAGCATGTTATCCGGAAGGACATGTGGAGCAGGAACATAAAGAGGATGATATCCGTTATCTGAAACAGAAGGTAGAAAGTGGAGTTGATTTCCTTACAACACAGATGTTCTTTGATAATGATATCCATTATAATTTCCTGTACAGAATCAGAGAAGCAGGGATCACAGTTCCGGTTCTGCCGGGAATCATGCCGATTACCAGTGCTGCTCAGATGAAGCGAAGCCAGGAACTTTCCGGAACAGTATTTCCGAGAAGATTTCTTGCAATATTAGATCGCTTCGGAAGTTCTCCGGAGGCGATGAAGCAGGCAGGAATTGCTTATGCGACAGATCAGATTATTGACCTTCTTGCGAACGGTGTGAATAATATTCATATTTATTCTATGAATAAGCCAGAGATTGCAATTGCGATTATGAATAATCTTTCCGAGATTATCAAGTGTTAAGAAAGTGAATGACCAGATGATAGAGACAGAGAAGAGAGTACGTGAAGCAGTTCGTTATCTGGGATTTGGAAAAAATGAGGCAGATGAACGAACCTTGGAACTGATCCAACAGTCTTTCAAAGACCTGGAACAGGAAGCAGGGCCTAAGTCCATCTGCCAAATTTTTGATCTGAATCATACAGATGACGGAAGACTGGTTATTGGACAGATGAAGATTCGAAGTAAGAGCCTGAGTAGAAATCTGAAAGGATGCCGTCAGGTTGTTCTTTTCGGAGCAACACTTGGCGCCGGAGTTGACCGGCTGATGCGCAGAATTTCTTTGACAGATATGGCAAGAGCAGTTATTTTGCAGTCTTGTGCAGCAGCAATGTTAGAAGAATATTGTGATGAGTGTCAGAAGAAGATTGCGGCAGAACTTGAAGAAGAACATTTGTATTTAAGACCGAGATTCAGTCCCGGATATGGAGATTTTGATATCTGTTATCAGGAACCAGTCGTGCGAATGTTGAATTGTGCAAAGACAATCGGGTTGACTTTGACAGACAGCTTTATGATGACACCAACAAAGTCGGTAACAGCAGTAATTGGAATCAGTACACAGAAGGACAGATGTCCAATCTCAGGATGTGAGGTCTGTACAAAAAAAGATTGTGAATACCGACGGTAAGCAAGAGATAAGAGAGGAAGGATTGATACAAAAAGATGATACGAGAACGCCTGGGAAAAGAGTTATTATATTTTGACGGCGGAATGGGAACCTTGCTTCAGGCAAAGGGACTTCAGCCGGGAGAGTTACCGGAGACATGGAATGTTACACATGCGGATGAGATCAAAAACATTCACAAACAATATATTTCAGCAGGAAGTGATATTGTACTTGCGAATACATTTGGAGCGAATGCATTGAAATTCCATTGCGATGATTTTCCATTGGAAGAAATTATCCGTCTTGCGATCAGGCATGTGAAGGATGCGGCTGAAGAGGCAAGTGGTGGAAGAAGAATCTACACAGCACTGGATGTCGGACCGACAGGAAAGCTTTTAAAACCGATGGGGGATCTGGATTTCGAGACAGCATATGAGACATTCAAAGAAGTTATGATCCTCGGAGAGAAAGCCGGTGCGGATCTGATCCATATTGAGACCATGAGTGACACTTATGAACTGAAGGCAGCAGTGCTTGCAGCGAAAGAGAATACATCCCTTCCGGTTTTCGCTACGACGATTTTTGATGAACGGGGAAAGCTTCTGACCGGAGCAGATGTTCCGTCTGTTGTGGCAATGCTTGAAGGATTAAGGATCGATGCCCTTGGAATCAACTGTGGAATGGGACCGGAGCAGATGCTGCCGATCCTGGAGCAGATCATGAAGTACTCCTCTGTGCCTGTGATCGTTAAACCGAATGCAGGTCTTCCTAAGCAGAAAGACGGAGAAACTTATTACGATGTTTCTCCGGAAGAATTTGCTTCTGTTATGCGTCATGTTGTTGATCTTGGGGCAGTTGTGATCGGGGGATGCTGCGGAACAACTCCTGCACATATTGCAGAGATGGTGAAGCAGTGTAAAGACATTCCGGTGAAGCCGATTGAGAAGAAAAGTTATACTGTAGTATCTTCTTATGGACAGAGTGTGTTCCTTGGAACCGGATCAAAGATTATTGGCGAGCGTATTAATCCAACCGGAAAGAAACGCTTTAAACAGGCGCTTAAGGAACATGATCTTGATTATATTTTAAAAGAAGGAATTGCACAGCAGGATAACGGTGCACATATTCTGGATGTTAACGTAGGACTTCCGGATATTGATGAGCCGACATTGATGAAGGAAGTTGTTCAGGAACTTCAGAGTGTGACGAATCTTCCGCTTCAGATTGATACGGTTGATACGGTTGCGATGGAGAATGCACTTCGCATTTACAATGGTAAGGCGATGGTCAATTCAGTCAGTGGAAAGCAGGAGTCAATGGATGCAGTATTCCCACTGATCCGGAAGTATGGCGGTGTTGTGATCGGCCTGGCACTTGATGAAGACGGAATCCCGGCAACAGCCGAGGGACGTGTACAGATTGCGAAGAAGATTATCGCAGAGGCAGCAAAATACGGTATCGAGAAGAAAGATATTGTAATTGATGCCCTGGCAATGACGATCAGTTCAGAACCGGAAGGAGCAAAGGTGACACTTGAGACACTTCGCAGACTTCGTGACGAAGTTGGTGTGTGTACTGTGCTTGGTGTATCAAATATTTCTTTCGGTCTCCCAAGCAGACCGATTGTAAACTCCATCTTTTATACGATGGCAATGCAGAATGGTCTGAGCGTTGGAATTATCAATCCGAACTCGGAGGATATGATGAAGGCATGGTATGCATACCATGCGTTAATGAATCTGGACAGCAACTGTGAGAATTATATTAATAAATATGCACAGCAGCCGGGAACAGCTCCGGTTTCCGCAACAGGTTCAGCTCACAAGATGACACTGAAAAGTGCAATTGAGAGAGGGCTTCGTGAAGAGGCGAACAGCATTACATCTGAGATGATTCAGGAGAAAGATGGTCTGGAGATCATTAACGAAGAGCTGATCCCGGCACTGAATACGGTAGGTGAAGGATTTGAGAAGGGAACAGTCTTTTTGCCTCAGCTACTGATGAGTGCTGAAGCGGCCAAGACAGCATTTGCGGTGCTTAAAGAGAAAATGGATAGCAGCGGAGAAGTTCAGGAGAAGAAAGGAAAGATCATTCTTGCTACAGTAAAAGGGGATATCCATGATATCGGTAAAAATATCGTGAAGGTTCTGCTTGAAAACTATAGCTTTGATGTGATCGATCTTGGAAAGGATGTTCCGCCGGAGACAATTGTTGATACAGTACTTGAACAAGATATTCATCTGGTAGGATTAAGTGCTTTGATGACAACAACTGTCGTAAGTATGGAAGAGACGATCAGACAGCTTAGAGAGAAAGCTCCGCATTGTCTTGTGATGGTAGGAGGCGCTGTACTGAATCAGGACTACGCAGATATGATAGGAGCTGATTTCTATGGTAAAGATGCCATGCAGTCGGTTCATTATGCACAGAGAGTTTTTGGAACTGAAGAATAGGAGGAGATCAAAAATGAGAGGATTACAAACACCGGTTCGTGCAATCCGAAGACAGGTATTTACAGAAGTTGCCAAGCTTGGATTTAAAGCAAATGCAGAGACATTGGTAGCAGATATGGAAGCAATTCCATATGAAATTGTAGGAGAAGATTCAGAAGTAAAATACCGTGAGAGTATTTATCGTGCAAGAGCAGTCGTAAGAGAAAGACTTCGTCTTGCGATGGGACTTTCCCTTCGTCCGGAGAATAAGCCGGTCCATTTGACAGCGGGAGTTGAGGCCAGTAATATTTCTGAGAAATATTATGAGCCGCCGCTGATGCAGGTGATTCCGTCCGGATGCGAGAGCTGTGAGGAGAATAAATACGAGGTAAGTAATATGTGCAAGGGATGTCTTGCACATCCGTGTCAGGAAGTCTGTCCGAGAGGTGCTATTTCCATGGTGAATGGAAAGTCATTTATCGATCAGGATAAATGCATCAAGTGTGGAAAATGTAAATCTGTCTGTCCATACGATGCGATTGCCAAGAAAGAACGTCCTTGCAAGAAAGCATGTGGAGTGAATGCAATCACATCGGATAAATTAGGACGTGCTTATATTGATGCTGACAAATGTGTTTCCTGCGGAATGTGTATGGTAAGCTGCCCGTTTGGTGCGATCTCTGACAAGTCTCAGATCTTCCAGCTGGCTCGTGCACTTTCAGAAGGAGAAGAGATTGTGGCTGAGGTAGCACCGGCATTTGTTGGTCAGTTTGGACCGAATATTAATGTGAGAAATTTCAAAGCAGCTCTTGAAGAACTCGGATTTTCAGAGACATATGAGGTTGCTCTTGGAGCGGATATCGGAGCAATTGCGGAAGCACATCATTATGTGAATAAAGTGACAACCGGAGAACTTCCATTTCTTCTGACATCCTGTTGTCCATCCTGGGCAATGCTTGCGAAGAAGTTCTTCCCGGATCTGATCGATCAGATCTCACAGGAACTGACTCCGATGGTTGCAACAGCACGAACAATCAAACAGGAACATCCGAATGCGAAGGTTGTATTTATCGGACCTTGTGCAGCGAAGAAGCTGGAAGCTTCCAGACGTACTGTGAGAAGTGATGTGGATTTCGTTGTTACATTTGAAGAATTGCAGGCAATGTTTGATGCGAAGGGAATTGATCTGACAGCTTATGAGGCAGAGTCTTCCTTCCATGATGCGACAGGAGCCGGACGTGGATACGCCTGTGCAGGAGGAGTTGCAAAGGCAATCGAAGAATGTATTAACGAGTATTACCCTGGAACGCAGGTTAATATCGAGCATGCGGAAGGTCTGGCAGAATGTAAGAAGATCCTGACACTTGCCAAAGCCGGAAGAATGAACGGATGCCTGATCGAGGGTATGGGATGTCCTGGCGGATGTATTGCAGGAGCTGGAACGAATATTCCAATCCCGACTGCGAAGAAGGATGTCGCAGCTTATGTCAAAAACTCAAGCAGAGCACTTCCACCGAAAGAACTGGAAGAAATTGAACTGAAATAAGTAAATATAAGGATAATAACCGGCCTCCGCTTTACAAACGGAGGCTGTTGTGGTATATTACAAAATGGGCTTTTTATGAGCGAAAGAGGAGGATGGATGTATGCAGCCATACGGAGTAAACCAATTAAGAAAAATGTTTTTGGAGTTCTTTGAGAGCAAGGGACATCTTGCAATGAAGAGCTTTTCTTTAGTACCACATAATGATAAGAGTCTTCTCCTGATCAATTCAGGAATGGCTCCGCTGAAACCATATTTCACAGGACAGGAGATCCCGCCGAGAAGAAGAGTGACAACATGTCAGAAATGTATTCGTACAGGAGATATCGAGAATGTCGGTAAGACAGCACGTCACGGTACATTCTTTGAGATGCTTGGAAACTTCTCTTTTGGAGATTATTTCAAGAATGAAGCAATCGAGTGGTCCTGGGAGTTCCTTACAGAAGTTGTGGGACTTGATCCGAACAGATTATATCCTTCAGTATACGAAGATGATGATGAAGCGTTCGAAATCTGGAATAAGAAGATGGGAATTCCGGCAGAACGTATCTTCCGTTTTGGTAAGGAAGATAACTTCTGGGAGCACGGTTCAGGTCCATGTGGTCCGTGTTCTGAGATTTACTATGACCGTGGAGAAAAATACGGATGTGGAAAACCGGGATGTACAGTAGGATGTGAGTGTGACCGTTACATGGAGATCTGGAATAACGTATTCAGCCAGTTCAACAATGACGGACACGGCAACTATACAGACCTGATCCAGAAGAACATTGATACAGGTATGGGACTTGAGCGTCTTGCCTGCATCGTACAGGATGTAGATTCCATGTTTGATATCGATACAATGAAAGCACTGAGAGACCATGTATGTAATCTCTCCGGCAAGCAGTACGGAATAGATCATGAGACAGATGTTTCTCTGCGTGTTGTTACAGACCATATTCGTTCCGTAACATTTATGGTTTCTGATGGTATCTTACCTTCTAACAGCGGTCGTGGATATGTTCTCCGCCGTCTGTTAAGACGTGCATGCCGTCACGGAAAGCTGCTCGGAATTGACGGAGCATTCCTTGTAGAGCTTGCAACAACTGTAATTGAAGGTTCCAAGGATGGATATCCGGAGCTGGAAGAGAAGAAAGAGTTTATCTTTAATGTAATTGCGAAAGAAGAAGCGAACTTCAATAAGACAATCGATCAGGGACTTGCAATCCTTGCAGATATGGAAGCTGAGATGGAGAAGAATGGAGAGAAAGTTCTTTCCGGAGAGAATGCATTTAAGCTTTATGATACTTATGGATTCCCAATCGATCTGACAAGTGAGATCCTGGAAGAAAAGGGGCTGACTTATGACGAGGAAGGATTCAAGAAAGCACAGGAAGAACAGCGTGCGAAATCAGAAGGAACATTCGGAACTCATTCTTATACAGGAAAAGAAGTTTCTGTATACGATCAGCTGGATGCAGCACTTGAGACAGAATTTGTCGGATATGATAATCTGACATTTGATTCTAAGGTTACAGCTCTTACAACAGAGACGGAGGTTGTTGATGCACTTTCTGACGGAGAAAAGGGAACAATCATCGTTGAGCAGACGCCATTCTATGCAACAATGGGTGGACAGGAAGCTGATAAAGGTGTGATTCGTACAGCCGATGGAGAGTTTGTTGTAGAAGATTGTATTCACCTTGCAGGAACAAAGGTTGGACATGTAGGACATGTTGTAAAAGGAATGATCAAGATTGGTGATGCGGTAACTCTTGAAGTTGACGCAAAGAACCGTGCACTTACAGAAAGAAACCACAGTGCAACACATCTGCTTCAGAAAGCACTTCGTACAGTACTTGGAAGCCATGTAGAGCAGGCAGGATCTTTTGTAAATGCAGACAGACTTCGTTTCGACTTTACACATTTCTCAGCAGTAACACCTGAGGAACTGAAGAAGGTTGAAAAAATTGTGAATGAGCAGATCACAAATGCCCTCGCAGTTGTGACAAAGAACCTTCCAATCGAGGAAGCAAGAAAGACAGGAGCACAGGCTCTGTTTGGTGAGAAATACGGTGATGTTGTACGTGTCGTAGATATGAGCGGATTCTCCGTTGAATTCTGTGGTGGTACACATGTTAAGAATACATCAGAGATCACAGCACTGAAGATTATTTCTGAGAGTGGTGTAGCAGCAGGTGTTCGTCGTATTGAAGCCCTGACATCTGAAGGACTTATGAACTACTATGCTGAGATGGAGCGTCTTCTCAAAGAAGCAGCACAGCTTGTAAAAGCAACTCCGGAGAATCTTGCAGAGAAGATCACACATCTTCAGGCAGAGAACAAGTCTCTGAAGGGAGAAGTTGAGAGTCTTAAGAGCAAGATGGCTCAGAGCGCAGCAGGAGACATCCTTGACCAGGTGAAAGAAGTAAAAGGTGTGAAGCTTCTTGCAGCACAGCTTGACGGTGTTGATATGAATGGACTTCGTGACCTTGGAGACCAGCTCAAAGAGAAGCTTGGCGAAGGTGTGGTTGTACTTGCATCAGGAAATGACGGAAAAGTAAGCCTGATGGCTACAGCAACAGACGGAGCAATGAAGCAGGGAGCACATGCCGGAAATCTTGTGAAAGCAATCGCAGGTCTTGTTGGCGGAGGCGGCGGTGGTCGTCCGAACATGGCTCAGGCAGGTGGAAAGAACCCAGCAGGAATCCCGGATGCACTTGCAAAAGCAGAAGAAGCACTGGCTGATCAGATTAAATAAAGTCATTGTAAAGAGAATCTGTCTGTGGCAGATTCTCTTTTGGGTAGAAGCAAGAAAAAAGTATAAAAAAATCGGTAAAAATCATAAAAAGCAGTTGACGTTTTGAAAAAATATGTTATAATAATATCCAGTGCAATAAATATACCCGAACAGTCGTATGATGCACAATACAAGGCTGGAGGGGAGGTTAGGTGTGAGACTATGTCAAATGTAATCGTTAAAGAAAACGAAACGTTAGATAGCGCCTTACGCAGATTCAAGAGAAACTGTGCAAAGGCTGGTATTCAGCAGGAGATTCGTAAGAGAGAGCACTACGAGAAACCAAGCGTTAGACGTAAAAAGAAATCTGAAGCTGCTAGAAAACGTAAATATAACTAATATGTGCAAATGGACAGAGTACTGGAAACAGTACTCTGTTTTTTATATGTTAGGAAAGTTCTTTCCTCACATATAAAAAACGCTCCGCTTAGGATGCGCACTGCGGCTAAAAATGCAGGTTATCTTATGAATAACCACCATTTCCCTATCTGTTTACTCGACATATAACCTTAAATATGCTGAAAATTGCAATTTGATACATTAGTTCATGCAGTTTTATCAACTTAAAGTGATAAAACTTTAAAATAATGCAATTAATGATTGACAATCTTTCATTTAGCTTATAAAATAAACGAGTAGACAACGGTGTCTGGGGTAACAGATTGCTTGTCAGTCTGTTTTTCTTGTTTTAGAAAAGACATTAGTTGACGAAAGATACAATAGTATCAGGGAGATAGAAATCCCAATCTATTTATTCTAGGAGGTAATTAAGATGTCATACGTTGATGAAGTGATTGATTTAGTTGTAAAGAAGAATCCTGCTGAGCCGGAATTCCATCAGGCAGTAAAAGAGGTACTGGAGTCTCTTCGTGTTGTGATTGAAGCAAATGAAGAAAAATTCCGTAAAGAAGCTCTTCTTGAGAGACTGGTAGAGCCTGAGAGACAGATTAAGTTCCGTGTACCGTGGGTAGATGACAAGGGTCAGGTACAGGTTAACACAGGATACCGTGTACAGTTCAGCAGTGCGATCGGACCATACAAGGGAGGTCTTCGTCTTCATCCATCTGTAAACCTTGGTATTATCAAATTCCTCGGTTTTGAGCAGATTTTCAAAAACTCCCTTACAGGACTTCCAATCGGTGGAGGTAAAGGTGGATCTGATTTCGATCCTAAGGGAAAATCTGACAGAGAAGTTATGGCATTCTGCCAGAGCTTTATGACAGAACTTTGCAAATATATTGGTGCTGATACTGATGTTCCAGCAGGAGATATTGGTACAGGCGCAAGAGAGATCGGATATATGTTCGGACAGTACAAGAGAATCCGTGGAGTATATGAAGGAGTTCTTACAGGAAAAGGACTTTCCTATGGTGGATCTCTTGCTCGTACAGAGGCTACAGGATATGGTCTTCTGTATCTGACAGACGAACTTCTGAAACTCAATGGTATTGAGCTTGCAGGTAAGACAGTTGCAGTTTCTGGTTCAGGTAACGTTGCAATTTACGCAACTGAGAAAGCACAGGAACTCGGTGCTAAAGTTGTTACAGTAAGCGATTCTACAGGATGGGTATACGATCCAGAAGGAATCGATGTTGCAGCTCTTAAAGAAATCAAAGAAGTTAACCGAGCAAGACTTACAGAGTACAAGAAGTACCGTCCGAATTCAGAGTACCATGAAGGAAGAGGAGTATGGAATGTTAAAGTTGACATCGCTCTTCCATGTGCTACACAGAATGAGCTTCACCTTGAAGATGCAAAAGCACTTGTTGCAAACGGATGTATTGCAGTATGTGAAGGTGCTAACATGCCTACAACTCTCGAAGCTACAGAGTATCTGCAGGAGAATGGTGTTATCTTTGCACCTGGTAAAGCAGCTAACGCCGGTGGTGTTGCTACATCTGCACTTGAGATGTCTCAGAACAGCGAGCGTCTGAGCTGGACATTCGAAGAAGTAGATGCTAAACTTAAAAACATCATGGTTAACATCTGCCACAACATGGTTGATGCAGCTGAGAGATACGGATTCAAGGGCAACTACGTTGTAGGTGCTAACATTGCCGGATTTGAGAAGGTTGTAGATGCTATGACAGCTCAGGGAATCGTTTAGGATTTAAGAAAATAGATTGAGATTTTCATTTGATCGATTGATAGAATAGAAAGGATACCTTATGGATAGAATGTCTGTAAGGTATTCTTTTTATATATTAGGAAAGTGCTTTCCTAATTGCAAAAAACGCTCCGCGATCTTTTAATGTTAAAATCCTGAAAATATTTCCTAAAAAGAAAATAAAGTTTATTGACATTATCAGGAAAAATGAGTATAGTTTATTTTAATAAAAGGGAGTAACTGGCGCTTTGAGTAGCGTTTGCGAGCCGTCAATACGATGGAAGAAGTCCATCCGGATCGTGATGAAATGGTGAGACTTTTATTGCATGCAAGAAGCGGTGCAATAATTGTCTCTTTTTTTATTAGCACTGCAGATTAATCAGGATTATGGGTCGCACATCGTGTGAACAGTAACCAATAATCAGTTAGGAGGAATGGCAGTGAAAGCATATTATCAATTATCGGGAGAAGAAGTTTTAAGAGAAGTGAATGGCTCGGAAGAACCATTAACAAAAGAACAGGTCAGTGAAAATCAAAAGAAATACGGCCCGAATGAACTGACTGAAGGAAAAAAGAAGACAACATTTCAGATTTTTTTGGAGCAATATAAGGATTTTCTGGTGATCATCCTTATTATAGCAGCGATCGCATCAGGATTTATGGGAGATATTGAGAGCGCAGCTGTTATTGTTATCGTGATCACAATGAATGCAATTCTGGGAACTGTGCAGACAGTAAAGGCAGAGTCATCTCTGGCAAGTCTGAAGAAATTATCCGGTCCGGAAGCAAAAGTTCTTCGTGATGGAGTGGTTGTCCCGATTCCGTCTTCAGAAGTTACTGTTGGAGACATTATTATGTTAGAGGCGGGAGACTATATTCCTGCAGATGGACGTATTCTGGAATGTGCAAGCATGAAGGTTGACGAAAGTGCATTGACGGGAGAGAGCCTTGGTGTCGAGAAGACGACAGATGTGATTGAACAGGACGAAGTTCCTCTTGGAGACCGTATTAATATGGTATATTCCGGAAGCTTTCTCACGTATGGAAGAGGTTCTTTTGTAGTTACAGAGATTGGAATGAATACAGAAGTTGGTAAAATTGCAAGTCTTCTGAAGACGACATCTGAGAAGAAGACTCCATTGCAGGTGAACCTGGATCAGTTTGGACAGAAATTATCCATTTTAATTCTTGTATTCTGTGCGATTTTGTTTGGAATCAGTGTTTTCCGTGGTGAGAATATTGGAAATGCATTTCTTTTTGCAGTTGCTCTTGCCGTTGCAGCAATTCCGGAGGCGTTAAGTTCAATCGTTACGATTGTTCTTTCTTTTGGAACGCAGAAAATGGCGAAAGAACATGCAATTGTTCGAAAACTACAGGCAGTAGAAGGACTGGGAAGTGTATCCATTATCTGTTCAGATAAAACTGGAACCCTGACACAGAATAAGATGACAGTAGAGCATTATTATGTAGATGGCCAGAGCATTTCCGCAGACAAGATCGATCTCCGGGATCCGTCTCAGAGCAGACTCCTTATCAGCAGTATTCTTTGTAATGACTCTACGAATATTGATGGTGTAGAGATCGGAGATCCGACAGAGACAGCACTGATTAATTTAGGAAGCAGTCTTGGTCTTGACCCGGAAGAAGTCAGAGTAAAGTATCCAAGAGAAAGTGAGAATCCATTCGATAGCGACCGTAAGATGATGGCAACAAAGCATTCATTAAACGGAGTGCCAACGATGATTGTCAAAGGAGCAGTTGATGTTCTTTTGAACCGGACAGACTGGGTTGAGATGAAAGGGGAGACTCATGAGATCACAGAAGAGACAAGAAGAGTAATCGAAGAGCAGAATCAGAAATACTCAAGAGAGGGATTACGAGTTCTTGCATTTGCTTATAAAGAAGTATCAGATGAGACGGAACTTACGCTGGAGGATGAAGATCATCTGATATTCCTGGGGCTGATCGCAATGATGGATCCGCCGAGAGAAGAGTCAAAAGCTGCTGTAGAAGAGTGTAAATGTGCAGGAATCCGTCCGATTATGATTACAGGAGATCATAAGGTGACAGCTGCTGCCATTGCAAAGAGAATTGGAATTCTTGAAAATGAATCCGAAGCCTGTGAGGGTGCAGAGATTGACAAAATGTCCGATGAAGAACTGAAAGACTTTGTGGAAGGGATTTCTGTTTACGCCAGAGTTTCTCCTGAACACAAGATCCGTATTGTGCGTGCATGGCAGGAAAAAGGAAACATTGTATCCATGACAGGAGATGGTGTGAATGACGCTCCGGCACTGAAACAGGCAGACATAGGAGTGGCGATGGGAATTACCGGAAGCGAAGTGTCAAAAGACGCTGCAGCAATGGTTTTGACAGATGACAATTTTGCGACTATTATTAAAGCAGTAGAGAATGGAAGAAATATATATCGCAATATTAAAGCATCCATTCAGTTTCTGCTTTCGGGAAATTTTGGAGCAATCCTGGCAGTGCTTTATGCTTCACTGATGGCACTTCCGGTACCGTTCGCACCGGTTCATCTGTTGTTCATTAATCTGCTGACAGACAGTCTTCCGGCAATTGCTCTTGGATTGGAACCACATTCGAAAAATGTGATGAAAGAAAAGCCACGACCGATAAATGAATCCATTTTAACGAAAGACTTTTTGATCAATATCGGACTGGAAGGATTATCAATCTGTACCATGGTCATGATTGCATTTACAATTGTATACAAAGACGGTAATGCACTACTTGCAAGTACAATGGCATTTGCAACACTTTGCTGTTCAAGATTGTTCCATGGGTTTAACTGTAAATCAAATCGTCCGGTTGTATTTACAAAAAGAGTCTTTAATAACATTTACCTGATCGGTGCTTTTGTAATTGGAATGATTCTGATCACGCTTGTCGTGACTGTCCCTGGACTGCATAACATCTTTAAAGTGCAGACACTGACATTGTCGCAGTTACTTACTGTGTATGGTCTTGCAGCATTGAATCTTCCGATTATACAGATGATAAAGGCAGTTCATGCAAAATTTAGAAAATAGGAGGAACAACAGTATGAAGAAAGTCGAGAAACCAAAGAAGCCATTAATCTTTTACTATTTGATTGCTTTGATTATTCTCGTGCTTCTTAACACATTTCTTTTTCCGAATATTCTAGGAAAGAATAAGGTGAAAGAAGTCGATTATGGAACCTTTCTTACTATGGTCGAGGGAAAAGAAGTATCAAAAGTAGAGTTGAATGGAGACACTATTTATTTTACAGATAATAGCGAGGAACCGAAATATTATGAGACAACAACGTTTGATGATCCAAATCTGGTAAATCGTCTGGAAGATGCGGGATGTGAATTCGGAAGAGTCGCACAGCAGGAGATGAATCCGCTTCTTAGCTTTTTCCTTGTATGGATTTTACCACTTTTGATCTTCTGGGCATTAGGACAGTGGCTTGCAAAGAAGATGATGGCCAAGATGGGTGGAGGTGCAGCAGGAAATCCGTTCATGCAGTTCGGAAAGAGCAATGCGAAGGTTTATGTGGAATCTACAACAGGAATCACTTTCCAGGATGTAGCCGGAGAAGATGAAGCGAAGGAACTGCTGACAGAGATTGTGGATTTTCTTCATAACCCGCAGAAATATACGGAGATCGGTGCAGTATGTCCGAAAGGAGCACTTCTTGTAGGACCTCCGGGAACCGGTAAAACTTTGCTTGCAAAAGCAGTTGCAGGAGAGGCAAATGTACCATTTTTCTCAATCTCCGGTTCAGAATTTGTAGAGATGTTTGTTGGCATGGGAGCTTCTAAAGTACGTGATCTTTTCAAACAGGCGAATGAAAAAGCACCTTGTATTGTATTTATTGATGAGATTGATACAATCGGTAAAAAGAGAGATAACGCAGGATATGGTGGAAATGATGAGCGTGAGCAGACATTGAACCAGTTGCTGACAGAGATGGATGGGTTCGATGCATCTAAGGGTGTTGTGATCCTTGCCGCAACGAACCGACCGGACAGTCTTGATCCGGCACTTCTCCGTCCGGGAAGATTTGACCGCCGTATTCCGGTGGAACTTCCGGATCTTAAAGGGCGTGAAGAGATTCTGAAAGTTCACGCGAAGAAAGTAAGACTTGGAGATGACATTGACTTTAATGCAATCGCAAGAGCTGCATCAGGAGCATCAGGAGCAGAGCTTGCAAATATGGTAAATGAAGCGGCACTGCGCGCAGTCAGAGAGAATCGTAAATATGTAACGCAGGCAGATCTTGAAGAAAGTATTGAAACTGTTATCGCCGGATATCAGAAGAAGAATCAGGTACTTTCTTCCAAGGAAAAATTAATTGTTTCTTATCATGAAATCGGTCATGCGTTGGTAGCAGCATTACAGACGAATTCAGCACCGGTTACAAAGATCACGATCATTCCGCGTACATCAGGTGCCTTGGGATATACAATGCAGGTTGAATCAGAAGAACGGAATCTGATGACACAGGAAGAGCTGATCAACAAGATCGCGACACTGACCGGAGGAAGATGCGCAGAAAAACTGATTTTTAATTCTATCACAACAGGCGCATCGAATGATATCGAGCAGGCAACAAAGCTTGCAAGAGCAATGATCACGCGTTATGGAATGAGTGACCGGTTTGGTATGGTTGCTCTTGAGACGCAGAACAATCCATATTTGGGAGGAGACAGCAGTTTAAGTTGTTCCTCGCAGACAGCAGCAGATATTGATCAGATGGTTGTAGATACCGTAAAACACGGATATGATACAGCGATGGATCTTTTGGAGAAAAACCAGAAGAAACTTCATGAGCTTGCAAAATACCTGTATGAGAAAGAAACAATTACAGGAGAAGAATTTATGCAGATTTTGACGAGAACGGAGACGTTGGAAGAAGCAGAAGGGAAGTAACAGATGGCAAGAAGCAGAAACAAGAAAACAGAGATTGAAGAAGAAATAGAGAAGCGGATACCGACAACCCGTTACAATCCGGATTATAAAGTCGGATTGACAGCACAGCAGGTGCAGGAGCACAGACTTCATGGCTGGGTAAACAGGGCAGTCGATCCTCCGTCGAAGACAACGAAAGAGATTGTACATGAGAATGTATTTACTTACTTTAACTTAATCTTTCTTGTTCTGGCTATTTTGTTATGTCTGGTTGGATCCTTCCGGGATCTGACCTTTCTTCCGGTTATTATTGCAAATACGTTGATTGGTATTATACAGGAAGTGCGTGCCAAAAAAGTGCTGGATAATCTGACCATGCTAAATGCACCGAAAGCGACTGTAGTGCGAGATGGTAAAAGATCGTTGATTGATGCAGAAGAGTTGGTAGTTGATGATATTGTCATATTTAAAGCCGGCGCGCAGGTATGTGCGGATGCACAGGTTTGTGCAGGTGAAGTACAGGTAAATGAATCCCTGCTGACAGGTGAGTCTGATGAGATTACAAAACATGCCGGAGATCAGCTGATGTCAGGAAGTTTTATTATTTCCGGTCAATGTCATGCAAGACTTGATAAAGTCGGTGAAGATTCTTATATTTCAAAGCTTACACTGGAAGCAAAAGAAATGCAGAATGGTGAGCAGTCAGAGATGATCCGCTCGCTGGATAAATTGGTTAAATGCGTCGGTGTGGCAATCATTCCGATTGGAATCATACTCGTTGCACAGTCTCTGGTATTCCAGAATGCATCATTCCATTCAAGTATTACGTCAATGGTAGCGGCTGTGATCGGAATGATTCCGGAGGGACTTTACCTTCTTGCAAGCGTTGCACTTGCTGTCAGTTCAATTCGGCTTGCACAGCAGAAAGTATTGCTTCATGATATGAAATGTATTGAGACACTTGCGCGTGTTGATGTACTTTGTGTAGATAAAACTGGTACGATCACAGAAAATACGATGAAAGTACAGGAACTTATTCCAACGGAGCAGTACGATACGGAAAAGATGGGATCTCTTCGTCTTATGGTCGGAGATTTTGTTTCAGCTATGACAAACGATAATATCACAATGGCTGCAATGAAAGAATATTTTACACATTCTTCAGGCGCAAAAGCAATTTCCAAGACAGGATTTTCATCTGCGACAAAGTACAGCAGTGCTACATTTGAAGATAAGACATATGTTCTTGGAGCGCCGGAATTTGTACTTCTGGATGATTACGAGCAACATAAGGAAAAAATCACAGAGCTTGCATCTACAGGTGCCCGTGTTCTTGTATTTGGTACTTATGCAGCGGAGATTGATGGAAAAGCACTGACAGAGCCGGTAACACCGTTGGGCTATATCTTACTTGCGAATCCAATCCGTGAGGCGGCAAAAGAAACATTCCAGTACTTTGCAGAGCAGGGAGTTGAAGTGAAAGTTATTTCTGGAGATAATCCGGTTACAGTTTCCAAGGTTGCAAAAACAGCAGGAATTAAAAATGCTGAGAATTATGTGGATGCATCAAGTCTTGAGACAGAAGAAGATATTAAGAAAGCAATTCTTGAGAAGACAGTGTTTGGACGTGTAACTCCAAACCAGAAACGACAGTTTGTTCAGGCACTTAAAGAGGCTGGGAAAACAGTTGCTATGACAGGAGATGGAGTAAATGATGTCCTTGCTTTGAAGGATGCAGACTGCAGTATTGCAATGGCATCAGGAAGCGAGGCAGCGGCACAGGCTTCTCAAATCGTACTTCTGGAGTCAGATTTCTCTTGTATGCCGCAGGTTGTATTAGAAGGAAGAAGAGTAGTCAATAATATCCAGCGTTCGGCGAGTCTGTTCTTGGTTAAGAATATATTCTCTTTCCTGCTGAGTCTTTTCTCGGTAGTATTTATGTTTACTTATCCACTGGAACCATCACAGGTATCACTGATCAGTATGTTTACAATCGGCATTCCGGCGTTCTTCCTTGCACTTGAGCCGAACAAGAATATCATCAAAGGACATTTCCTGACGAATGTATTCCTGAAAGCACTCCCGGCAGCACTTACAGATGCATTGGCGGTTGGGGCACTGGTTGTCTTTGGAAAGACATTTGGAGTAGGAGAGCAGGATATCTCAACAGCAGCAACGATGCTTCTGGCAATTGTAGGATTTATGATCCTCTATAAGATCAGTGCACCGATGAATAAGCTTCGTGCAGGGATTCTTGGCGGATGTATCGCAGGATTATTATTCTGTAGTATTTATTTGAATCAGCTGTTTGCGATTAGCGGAATGACAACAAAGTGTATCATGCTTTTTGTTGTATTTGCGATCGCAACAGAGCCGGTACTTCGTTATCTTACAATTCTTCTTGGAAAAGGAAGATTCTATTACAGACGTTTGCGCGGAAAAACGTCGTTAGAGGAAGAAGCATAATGTGCAGTGAAAAATAAAAAACAAATGTAATTATTCAGAACAAAAATAAGATAAAAATCAAGCGGCAGCAGGGAATTATTAATCCTTACTGTCGCTTGATTCTGCTTTACTTTTAATCAAAGAAAGTTTCATGCAGTTTACGTACTGCAAGATCTGCATAGGCTTCATCGATCAGAGCAGTGATGCGAATCTCAGATGTAGTAACCATCTCTGTGTTGACATCAATACTTGCGAGTGCACCGAACATCTTTGCAGCAACACCTGAATGAGAACGAATACCGGCACCAATGACAGAAACTTTGGCAACATTTTCATCAGAATCCAGTTTCTTAATGCCAAGATAGTCTTTGCTTTCATTTAACAGATCCAAAGCACGGAGCATGTCCGATTTTGCAACAGTGAAGGATACAGATTTTGTACCGTCTTTACCAAGAGACTGGATCATGACGTCAATGTTCAGTTTATTCTTATCTAAAAGATTTAAAAGACGGAATGTGCTACTAGGCTCGTTCCCGAGACCGGCAACACGGATTTTGGCTACATTTTTATCGGCTGCCACACCACTGATTAACATTTTTTCCATTTTCGTTTTCTCCCTTACAATTGTTCCTGAATTGTGGTTTAAGCTAGAACATACCAGAAGTTCTACACCGTATTTTTTCGCAATTTCTACACATCTGCTGTGAAGGACTTTCGCACCAAGAGAGGCCATCTCAAGCATCTCATCATAAGTGATCTCCGTCATTTTATGAGCGTTTGGAACAACGCGTGGATCGGCGGTATATACTCCGTCTACATCTGTGTAAATTTCACAGACATCGGCATGGAGTTCAGCAGCAAGAGCAACCGCTGTTGTGTCAGAGCCGCCGCGGCCAAGAGTTGTGATATCTTCATACTTATTGATTCCCTGGAATCCGGTTACGATGACGATCTTGTTCGCATCAAGCTCTTTACGGATACGCTCGGAATCAATTCTCTTGAATCGCGCATTTTGATAATTTGAAGTTGTATGCATTGGAACCTGCCATGCATTCAGTGACACTGCACTGACGCCCATGGAAATCAGAGTCATTGCCATTAAGGATACAGAAACCTGTTCACCGGTTGTGAGAAGCATATCTAATTCCCTGCGGGAAGGCTGCTCTGTGATCTGTTTTGCTGTTGCGATCAGATTATCTGTAGTCTTTCCCATAGCAGACAGGACAACAACAACCTGGCTGCCTTCGCGCTGCTTTGCGATACAGCGGTTTGCTACGTTGCGGATGTGCTCCAAATCGGCCACGGAGCTTCCGCCAAATTTCATTACTGTCAGCATATTTTTATCTCCCTTATATTCTCTGACGAATCTGTGTTGCTGGTAATATATAGTGTGAGCAGTAACAGCAAAAAAGTCAGAGAATTTTTAGTTACTGTTCATAGTGGGTGTGAGCAGCAACTTTATACGTAGATAAGTATAGCAAAAAAAAGAAATAAAATACAGAAGAACATTTGTTCTATATACTTGCAGTGGCATAAAGTGTGTGTTATACTGCAAATTAGCAGAAAGCAGGTGAATAAAGATGACTCCAAAAGAAGTAATACCAAAAGTGCAGCAGGACCTTTTTACAATGCAGGATCTAAAATATCGGGATTTTCACGCAAAACTGATGCCAACAGTAGAGAAAGAATCAGTGATAGGAGTGAGAGTCCCTGTACTTCGAACTTATGCAAAGAAATTCGGGAAGACAGAAGAGGCGAAGCAGTTTCTTAAGATCCTGCCACATCAATATTATGAAGAGAATAATCTGCATGGGCTTCTGATCGAGCAGATTAAAGATTATGAACTCTGTATAGAAGAACTGGAGCGCTTTCTGCCCCATATAGATAACTGGGCAACCTGTGATCTTTTGGCAGTCAGAACAGTGAAGAATCATCTGAATTCTTATATCAAAAAGATAGATCGATGGCTGGAATCAGAGCATATATATACGATCCGATTTGGAATCAATATGCTGATGCGCTATTATCTGGAAGAAGAATTTAAGTTAGAATATCCGAGGAAGGTTGCCGCAATTCGTTCAGAAGAGTATTATGTAAATATGGCCAGGGCATGGTATTTCGCAACAGCACTTGCCAAAAAGTATGATCAGGTTCTTCCATTTCTAGAAGAACAGAAGATGGATGTATGGACACATAATAAGACAATCCAGAAGACAATCGAAAGCTATCGGATCACGCCGGAACAAAAAGAGTATCTGAGAACTTTGAAGATAAGGCAATAATGTTCGTAGGAGGAGAAATAATGGCAGAAAAATTAAGAGTACTTATGATTAATGGAAGTCCAAGAGCAAACGGAAATACTAGTGTAGGACTAAAAGAAATGGAAAAGATTTTTCAGGAAAATGGAGTAGAAGTAGAGACAGTAGTTGTTGGAAATAAACCTGTCCGTGGATGTGTTGCCTGTGGAGGATGTGCTTCCAAGCAAAAATGTGTTTATGATGATGTAGTTAACGAACTGGCTTTGAAATTCGAGAAAGCAGATGGACTGGTTATCGCAAGTCCAGTCTATTATGCATCCGCAAATGCAACATTGATCGCCTGTCTTGACCGCCTGTTCTACAGCACACCATTTGATAAGACTATGAAAGTAGGAGCAAGTGTTGTCTGTGCAAGGCGCGGTGGATGTTCAGCAACATTTGACGAGTTAAATAAATACTTTACAATTTCTGGAATGCCAGTTGCTTCCAGTCAGTATTGGAATAGTATTCATGGAAGAATACCAGGAGAAGCAGAGCAGGATGGAGAAGGAAAGCAGACTATGAGAGTCCTCGCCAGAAACATGACATTTCTTATGAAGAGTATTGCCTTGGGTAAAGAACAGTTTGGACTTCCGGAGAAAGAAGAACGAATTGCAACACATTTTATTAGGTAAAGAAGAGGAGAATTAAAATGAGTTATGTATCTTTTAATGATGTGATAGAATTAAATGGAATTCTTAAAGATAAAGGTCTGAATTTCCGAATTCATCTCAGGGACACTTGTGGAAGACAATCCTTCTGGATCGAACCACTCGGTAATTGCGCCTGTGAAGGACGATATGATGAGATGTATCAGGTGGTAGAAGAGTACCTCGAAGGAAAAGGATTTTCCGTGCAGTACGACGATCAGAAGATGAATTTTGTGGTATAAATTTGTATTTAGATGTTTGAATTCTGAGTGATGAAGCAAAAACTTTTGTTGG
>NZ_JAJCME010000089.1:0-265 GCF_020560115.1 Mediterraneibacter sp. 210702-DFI.5.30 | reverse complement strand
AGGTCGCTGTTGAGGAACACCGGGCCAAAGCGCACACGCTTCAGGCGGCTGACCACCAGGCCCTGGGATTCCCACAGGCGACGCACCTCACGGTTGCGGCCTTCCATCACCACGCAGTGGTACCAGTGGTTGAAACCTTCACCGCCCGGGGCTTCCTGAATGTCGGTGAAACGCGCCGGACCGTCTTCGAGCACCACGCCCGCCTTCAGGCGCGCGATCATGTCTTCGTCCGAAATGGACCGTGAATACGCAGTGCGTGTACGCG
>NZ_JAJCME010000088.1:0-265 GCF_020560115.1 Mediterraneibacter sp. 210702-DFI.5.30 | reverse complement strand
AATAAACATTGCAACGCTAGCAAATAAATATTTTTTTACGTCCTTAAACATTTTTTTATATGGTAATTTATTTGATGATTTATATATTTGATATGTCGTTACAACAAATTCAGAAATAACTGTTGAGATTATCGCTCCATATAATCCCTTAAAATATATTAAAGGAAAGTTAATAACAATATTTGTAATTGCACCAAGAACTACAGATGTAGTATAAATAGAAACCCTATTTGTAGGTACCAAATATTGATTACCTATAACGCTA
>NZ_JAJCME010000087.1:0-267 GCF_020560115.1 Mediterraneibacter sp. 210702-DFI.5.30 | reverse complement strand
GTTAAGTTGAGTCGACAAGCAGGGAAGTCCTGGCTTGCCGGCTCTTTTTGTTTGCCTTTCTCGCCAATAAATTTGAGGAGGATTTTTTCATGAGCGAAAACAGTCATGAAGGCAGTGAGGGTCATATTCAACGGACATTGAAAACGCGCCACCTGTCAATGATTGCTCTTGGCGGTACAATTGGGACGGGACTGTTTATTGCCAGCGGTTCGGCAATCTCAACGGCCGGCCCGGGTGGTGCTTTAGCAGCTTATGCCATCATGGGGA
>NZ_JAJCME010000086.1:0-267 GCF_020560115.1 Mediterraneibacter sp. 210702-DFI.5.30 | reverse complement strand
GCACGTTCATGAACATGAGCCGCTGGAAGTTACGCGCGAGGTTATCAACAAAAAGTATCCTGCCTATGCCAAATCATTTGAAACCGTGATGAAGCGGACCAAGGCACACTATTTCAACATGATGATTATGAAAAAACAGCCGCTCGATGAGAACTGCACTTGGCTGTTTGACGTCTTAGGCGAAGTAGAAAAGCGTATCGACTATTCCAACTACACGCCATATGAGCAGCGGGTCTTTGGATTTTTGAGTGAATTGCTGTTGGACAC
>NZ_JAJCME010000085.1:0-267 GCF_020560115.1 Mediterraneibacter sp. 210702-DFI.5.30 | reverse complement strand
ATGGCATGATGGCATCACGATATTTTTGAAACACCTCCGCTAATGACGAGTCCTGCTCGGTCAGGTTCTCATGCTGAGTCATCAGCCGGTGCACCTTAACGATAAACTGAAAGTCGCGCGGCACCTCAGTCAGCCATTTCTGAACGGTTGCCGATCTAGGCAAAGCATAGAAAAACGTATCGATTTCAACGGTCGGAAAATGCTGAGCATATTCATTAAGCGTTGTTGTCTGCCGTTGACCATCAATCAGCGCGGGATGCTCTGACC
>NZ_JAJCME010000084.1:0-268 GCF_020560115.1 Mediterraneibacter sp. 210702-DFI.5.30 | reverse complement strand
CCTCGATTCAGAATTTGAATGTCTTGATCGATGGAGCCTGTGCCAAAACCACGTTTAGTGAATTACTCGATTATTTACACCAAGAGAAAATTTGGGTATATACCCCACAAGGTCATCTACACGAGTTGCCACAAGGTGCAACGGTAGTCGATTTTGCCTACTCTGCTAGCTTATTTTTAGGGAACCATGCGGTAGGTGCGAAAATCAATGGGGAAACTAAACCACTTTCTACGCCATTACACAGTGGTCAGGTGATTGAAATTATTAC
>NZ_JAJCME010000083.1:0-268 GCF_020560115.1 Mediterraneibacter sp. 210702-DFI.5.30 | reverse complement strand
GCATTAAACCTTCTTTTTCCCATTGCTCATAAAATGGAGCAACGTGTTCACTCATAAAACGTTTAAAGTTATCACGAAAAAGTTCTAAATCTGCATCATATGCCAACATGTCTTGTATTCCTTTCAATCTGAGTTTTTGATTTTATGATCCCTAGCATGCTAATCATTTTTGACGGACTTGTCATGACCACATGAGGTCATTTTTTCTGAGCATTTTTGCGAATAAAGAAAAGACTTTTCCATAAAAAAAGAGTAATCAGCTTTCGCC
>NZ_JAJCME010000082.1:0-268 GCF_020560115.1 Mediterraneibacter sp. 210702-DFI.5.30 | reverse complement strand
CGCACCTGCAAACCCGTTTGCTGCGGGTGCTGGCCGAGCGCGAGATCTTCCCGATCGGCGCCCAGGCGCCGGTGGCGCTGGACGTGCAGGTGGTGTCGGCGACCCACCAGGACCTGCACGGGATGATTGGCGACAAGCGCTTTCGCGAGGACCTCTACTACCGCCTGGGCGGCATGAGCCTGGCGTTGCCGGCCTTGCGCGAACGCAGTGACCGGGGCGCGTTGATCGAGCAGTTACTGGCGGCGCAGAACAGCGGCGTGCGGTTGAC
>NZ_JAJCME010000081.1:0-268 GCF_020560115.1 Mediterraneibacter sp. 210702-DFI.5.30 | reverse complement strand
GAAGGCTACACGGCAACGGATGTGGTTTCGCGGATGAAGCGGATGCAGGGCTACAACGTGCTGCATCCAATGGGCTGGGATGCGTTTGGGCTGCCGGCTGAACAGTACGCTTTAAAGACGGGCCACAATCCAAAGGGCTTCACCAACCAAAACATCGATCACTTTAGAGAACAGATTCAATCACTTGGCTTCTCTTATGACTGGGATCGCGAAGTCAACACGACTGATCCAAACTACTACAAGTGGACGCAGTGGATCTTTGAACAGC
>NZ_JAJCME010000080.1:0-268 GCF_020560115.1 Mediterraneibacter sp. 210702-DFI.5.30 | reverse complement strand
AAATCTCGACAGATCTCATCAACGATGCCATCAAGTTCCTTTAAGGTTTTAAATTCACCATCGTAAGGAGCTAGTCGGCTAGTTGTTCTCGCTAGAGATTCCACAACTCCCTTTGTTTGTGGCCTGTACGGCTGACAGGCAATCGCCTTAAATCCAGCATCTTTACTAAATGAAAGAAATTTTTCGTTGAATTTAACATGTCCAGGATAACTGGAATGATGGTCTACAACCGTTGCCATATTATCAAACCAAATTTCTTTTGGAACAC
>NZ_JAJCME010000008.1:0-128003 GCF_020560115.1 Mediterraneibacter sp. 210702-DFI.5.30 | reverse complement strand
CCTCTTCCGGTTCTGCTTCTTCTACTTCAAGGATTTCTTCCTCTTCCGGTTCTGCTTCTTCTGCTTCAAGGATTTCTTCCTCTCCCGGTTCTGCTTCTCCTGCTTCAAGGACTTCTTCCTCTCCCGGTTCTGCTTCTTCTACTTCAAGGACTTCTTCCTCTTCCGGTTCTGCTTCTTCTACTTCAAGGATTTCTTCCTCTTCCGGTTCTGCCTCTTTTACTTCAAGAACTTCTTCCGGTTCTGCTTCTCCTGCTTCTATAGTAACTGCATCTTCTGAAGTCTCCTCCACTGCCTGTTCTATAAGTTCTTCTTCTGTCTCCGGTTCCGGTATCAGTTCTTTCATCCCTGATGGAACTACTCGTTCTTTACTGGCTTCCTCAGCTTTCTTCTCTTCTGTCAGTTGATTCACGATCTCAAGATCTTCTACATCCTCAATTGCTGCAATATCCTCTTCCAGATCTGTCATATCCGGTTCGACTTCTTCTCCCGGTTCTGCCTGAACTTCCGGTTTCGGATTGAGTAATTGCTGCAGAGCTTCATCTAACCGCATCGTATCTCCAAGTTTCTTCTTGACTGGTTTTACCGGATTCTTACCGACAATCGGTATGGAAGCAGTATCTTTGCTAAGTATTCTCTTATCTCCACTTGTCTCTACCGTTGCCGGCTGAACTTCTGACTCATCCTCGGAAGCTTCTATAACTTCTGCTGTTTCTACTCCTGCTTCTTCCGGATTTTCTACTTCGGCATCCGGCTCTTCTGTCGCTTCCAAAGTAACCGCATCCGTGTCAATCACATCGGAAGTACTGTCGTTTTCCATCACCGGCTGTTCTGTCAGACCGATTGATCTTGTATCTCCAAGTGCTTCAGCTCCTTCTGACGCAGAATCTTTTTCCTCGTCTTCTCCTAAATAGGAAGCCAGATCCGGTATTTCTTCTGTCTCTGAAGAAAGCTTCTCATATCTGTGATCATATTTCTGTTGCTGCGATGGTGACAATGGCTTATACTGCATCTTCAGTTCCATTGCCTTATAAACATACTTACCCTCGCTGAACCAAAGGATCAGATCATCACACTCTTCCAGACATTCTGTCATCATACCTGCTTCGCGATAAAGCTTCGCCAGTTCATAAGCCCACTCTTCAATATATTCTGCCTTCTTAAATTCCTCCAGAGCCTCAATCTGCTGTTCGATCGGCGCTCTCTGCGCTCTTAAGATCTGATATCTAAGGATATGCCTGTTCGGATCTTTCGGTGCAATCTGGATAAATTCGTCATAATAGTCGATTGCTTCATCTATATTCTTTGTCTTAATTGCAAGAGAACATAACTTATAGATCACCTTGCGGCTTCCTTCAGAACGGCGATATGCAAGATTCATCACCTCATAGCTCTTCTGATACTCTTTTGTTTTTTCATAAATATCACTGACATTCATCAGCATCCCTGCGTTACGGACACGCTTCCAGTCAATCAGATCTGCTGCTGCCGCTGCTTTTCTGTATTCTCCATCTTCCATAAGTTCCAGCATCTCTTCTGTCTTTAACTTATATTCATACTTATCCACTGTACTCACCTCATTGTCATTGAAATATTAGTTTTGGTCTGAATGTGTCCATTAGGCACTAGCCGATACTCTTTCATTATTCTACCATATGAGGTCTGTAATGTCAAAAAAATGCACCTTCAATTCCTTTTGAAAGTGCATTTTTAGTGTTATTTAATTGTATTATTATTATAATTTTATATTTTGTATCGGAGATTATTCGCGATTCTACGTTCCTGTGAGACCTTTGTCGTCTGTTATTTTATCACTTGAATGATTTTCATATCCATTCAATACTTTATGTATTAAATCTTCTGTCAAGTCATTCCTGCTTTTATAACAAATCTGAGATTATAACATGTCCTTTCAATGTTTCTTTACACATTTTTCATTCTATGTTATATGCGGTATTTTTATTCAATACATCTATGAGTGATTCATCTTTTTCTCTTTGCTTCCAGTTTCCGTACTCTCCGATCTTTGATCTTCTTTTCTTTCTACTGGACTTTTACGCTTGGCAAAGGTCTCTTTCTTCACAGGAACCTTCACTCATCATACCACTGACATATTGATAAAAATCTGAAACTATACTGTCCATGGGACTGACCTCCTGTTGAACTTGTATTTTTAATCTAATCAGGCATCTGTTACTTTTGCCTTCTTAGTTAAATATCTTTGGGAGATTTCTTTCTCTCTTTGATGGTTATATAATAACATTCGACGTCTAATTTGTCAATATATTCATTTGATTTTTTTATATTTTTTATTTATTATCTGCTTTGGTTGTAATTGTCTGAATTTTCAAACATTTCAATTAACAGATTTCTGCTCCAGCCGGCATTTCTTTTTCCGGTGTCATCAGTGCAAGGTTACCTTCTGCATCTTCTGCACAAAGCAACATTCCCTCTGAAAGTACGCCTGCCAGCTTCGCAGGTTTCAGGTTTACAAGAACCATAACTTTCTTACCAACCATTTCTTCCGGTGTGTAATGTGCTTTGATTCCGGATACGATCTGTTTTACCTGGCTTCCAACTTTTACCTGAGAGCAGAGAAGCTTTTTGGATTTCTTTACAGCCTCACATGCAATGATCTCTCCAACCTGGAACTGCATTGCTCCGAACTGCTCAAATGTGATCTCATCTTTCGGCTCAATGTCGATAACAGCTTCTTCCTCTTTCTTTTCTTCTACCTTCGGATGAAGTTCTTTAACTTTCTTCATAACCTCTTCGAGATCCATTCGCTGGAACAGAATCTCCGGTTTCTCTGTTACATGTCCGTTACCAAGCTGCTCAAGGATCTTCTTACTTGTAGAAGGCATAAAGGATTCAAGAAGTCTTGCACCTTCAGAAATGCTCTGGATCAGATTCCAAAGTACTGTAGAAAGGCGATCCTTCTTGGATTCATCTTTTCCGAGTACCCAAGGAGTTGTCTCATCAATGTATTTATTGCAGCGTTTGAAGAGATTGAAGATTTCTGTAATCGCATCGGCAACGCGGAGGTCTGCCATCTTAGCATCAACTGCTTTAGAAGCATTCTCTACAACTGCTTTCAGTTCTGCATCTACATCTTCTACAACACCCTTATCTTCTACTGTTCCGCCGAAGTATTTGTTTGTCATAGAAACAGTTCTGTTTACAAGGTTTCCAAGTGTATTTGCAAGATCAGAGTTCAGACGCTCTACCATCAGCTCCCAGGAAATAACACCGTCATTCTCGAATGGCATCTCATGAAGTACGAAGTAGCGAACTGCATCTACGCCAAAGAAATCAACGAGTTCATCTGCATAAAGAACATTTCCTTTAGACTTACTCATCTTACCGTCTCCCTGAAGCAACCACGGATGTCCGAACACCTGTTTCGGAAGTGGAAGATCAAGTGCCATAAGGAAGATTGGCCAGTAAATTGTATGGAAACGGATGATATCTTTTCCGATCAGATGAAGGTCTGCCGGCCACAGCTTGTTGAACTGCTCTGTACTGTTTCCGTCTGCATCATATCCGATTCCTGTGATATAGTTTGTAAGAGCATCAAGCCATACATATACAACGTGCTTTGGATCGAAATCTACCGGAATTCCCCACTTGAAGGATGTTCTGGATACACACAGATCCTGAAGTCCCGGAAGAAGGAAGTTGTTCATCATCTCGTTCTTACGGGCAACCGGCTGAATGAACTCCGGGTGTGTATTGATATGCTCGATCAGACGATCTGCATATTTGCTCATTTTGAAGAAATATGCCTCTTCTTTTGCAGGCTGAACCGGGCGTCCACAGTCAGGACATTTTCCATCTACAAGCTGAGACTCTGTGAAGAAAGACTCACATGGTGTACAGTACATTCCTTCATAATGTCCCTTGTAAATATCTCCCTTGTCGTAAAGTTTCTTGAAAATCTTCTTAACCTGTTTCTCATGATCTTCATCTGTTGTACGGATGAATTTGTCATAAGATGTATCCATCAGATCCCAGATTCTTTTGATTTCTGTTGATACATTATCTACGAATTCCTTTGGTGTGATTCCAGCCTCCTCGGCTTTGAGCTCGATCTTCTGTCCGTGCTCATCTGTTCCTGTCTGGAAGAATACATCATATCCCTGGCTTCTCTTGTAACGTGCGATTGCATCTGCAAGCACGACCTCGTATGTGTTTCCGATATGCGGTTTACCTGATGTATAGGCGATCGCTGTTGTTATATAATATTTTGGTTTTTCTGACATTTGTCTGCCTCCTTTTCCCACAATGTGGGATTCTTTTCTCAAATTCCAGTGACTACTATTACGACTTTCTGCTGGATCTTTCGCGAAAAAAGAATGTGCCAAGGCACATTCTTGCACTTGCGGCGGTCGCTTGCGACACCTACTTTGTACGCCGCAGCGCATATCCCTAGCGGAGCGTTTTTAATATATTAGGAAAGAACCTAATATATTAAAAAACGCCCTCCCAGGGACTTGCATCCCTGAGAAGACGAATCCTACTTCCGTGTTACCACTTCTCTTCGTTCCTTCCTCGCGGAAAGAAACCTCTATGAGTATCTGCACTTTCGTTAGTAAAAACTGCTTTGTTAATCAAAACCACTTTGAATACTACGGCATTTCTCACTGTTGATACTCTTCGCTATAAAGGGCGAATCCCTTCACAGACTAACCCGGATCTTTTTATTCAAGATTGCTGCTTAAACAACTCACTTGCTCACTCTGTTCAGGCTCATCTGCGCTGCTCAGAAGCCATCTTCATCTGTCTTCCATCCATCCCTCTCAACATCCGGCCTGACAGCCTTCAGGACTTTTCTGTAGAATCTGTTACAGACTACTCTCTTCCTCATCGCGTTTCGCTTATCACTGCTTTTCATTCCTTAAAAAGGGTAGCATAACGCGAATAGAATGTCAAGATACACCGCTTGATGATTTCTCTGCTAATTCCTCTGTTACCCCGGCAGCATTTCCTTTTGCTTTCACTCTTGGAAATGTAATATCTACCCGGAACAAATCTCCGTCCAGATACAGATCAAATGTACCTCCCTGCATTGTTGTAAGGCTCTTCGCTATAGAAAGTCCTAATCCACTTCCCTCCGTACTTCTGGAAATATCTCCGCGGATAAAACGTTCTGTCAGTTCGTCAGCCTGAATATTCAACTGATGCTCGGAAACATTTTTCAATGAAAATCTTACCTTTGTATCATCTGTTTTCAAAGTCGCATAAACTCTGGTTCCAGGCATTGCGTACTTGGCTGCATTTCCGTAAATATTTTCCAAGACACGCCACATTCTTCTACCATCAACATGCACAACAGCCGGTTCTGCCGGAAGATCTGTGATGATTGCCAGATTTCTCGCCTCGAATTTTTCTTCGAGTTCACCCTGCGTCTGCTGGATCATTTCCGACAGATCAAGATCCATATATTCCAGGGAAATATTCCCGCTGCTGACTTTCGATGCTTCTACTACATCTTCTGTCAATGTCTTCAGTCTCTGTGCTTTCTCTTCCAGAATATTCAGATAATCCTGAACTTTCGGATCCGCTGGATCTGTTTGTCTTAAGATGCCGACATAGTTCAAAATAGAGGTCAGTGGTGTCTTAATATCATGAGAAACATTTGTGATCAAATCTGTCTTAAGACGTTCGTTTTTCATTGCCTCGGCAACTGCTTTGTTAAGTCCGGTTCCGATCCCGTTGATCATCAATGCAAATTTCTTGTTCTCCCCATGCAGTCCGTCAATTGGAATCTGATAACTCATATTTCCGGCAGCGATCTCCTGAATTCCTTTTCTCAATCGATTCTTCTCCATCACATTTGAAACCATGTAATAGAATAGCACTGCATCAGCAATCAGCAGCAGAATCACCAGGAAGAAATCTCCACCCCAGAGCACGAAAAGCTGAAACAGGAAATAAAGAATCAAAAGTCCTGCTGTTTTCTTTGTAAGCTTCATGTCTCGTAATATTTTCCCGATAAATATACCGAAGCTTCGAAGCAGACTGTTTTCCCACAGACTCTTTGCCTTAATTCTTCTTACCAGACTAAGATAGCCGGCAAAGAAGCAGGTAAATGTAAATGCTCCATATGCAAACGCACCTACTGATTCTCCGAGACTTAAAGTCTGCACATATACATTCGGAACATAGGATGATGGAATAAATGTATCACTTTCCACAGCACCGTATGAACTACTCAACCCTGTAATTCCATCAAATAAGATATGAATTCCATCGATTCCTGCTACAAAAAAGAAATAACTTCCAATCACCCAGACAAAAATAACAACTGCAGCAGCAATCTCTGTCTTCCAGGAATCGAACTTTAACAAATGCAGTTCTTCATCCTGCGGTTTTCTTCCGGCACCCAATGTCAGCCACACTACTGTGATCAAAAAGAGTACGCTGCTGAAAATCATAAAATATAATGCCGCTTTCATATGCGGAATGTTATTTTGATATTCGATGCTATTCTGGTAAAACTGATCCTGGATCGGATAGTTTGTGTCCACTGCAACTGCAAAAACATCTTTCCACTTTGTTCCGCCGGAATAGTAACCATAAGAACGTGTATTGAGCCATTGATCCGAATAAGAAACGTTCATATTCGTCTTAAAATCTTTCAATTCAGGATAGATTACCATATATTTCACAGGGTTCTTTGACGCTGATTCTATCATGTCTTCTATGCTTTTCTTTACATCTGCATAATTTGCATATTCTGCTTTATTTGTAGTAACCTTCTTTGTCGATTCATCTGCATACAGATAGGTAAAATTGGTATTCCCTTCTTCCAGATAATTCCAACCGCCTTCATAATCCTGCCAGTCTTCATAGATTGTCTGCAATGCTGTGGCAATATTATCATAAACCAATGTCAGTCTTCCATTTAACTGCGGATTATTATTTACAACCTGGAGTAGATTATCCGCTCCGACCGGTGCATATTTTTCAATCATTGACTGACCAAAGTTCCAGCAGTCTGTATAAAGCAGCTCACCGTTTTCATCTGTAATCTGAAATGTATAATAACCGGAAGTCGTAAATTCGCCCGCCTGCAATCCTGCCAAGAACTGATCTCTGTCCTGCTCGCCCATCTGAAATTGAAGTTTTCCTGCATTTACAAGAGAAAAGAAATCATTCATATAATAGTAATAATAATTTCCGTCCGGTTTCTGACAGACAATCACGCCATTCTGTTTGTAAAGATTGTCGTTATCTGTCCCACTGTAAGTCTCGCCCCAATTTACCAGCTCTTCCATTGTGTACGTGACACCGGACAGATTCGTCTCAGATATCTTTCCCTTCTTTGACAGTTCCATTACATCCACCAGTTTTTTCGGATTGTAGGCACCGTCACTTTCAAAAAGATTCTGCAGATAAAGCTTCTCCTGTACATCGTACATGTAACTTTCGACCATCTTGCTGAATTCTTCGGATTCTTCAAAAGACTGTGTATTCATCTTTTGAATCTGTGACAAACTCATTCCCCCCGCCAGTGTCAGGAGAGAAAGCAAATTTGTCACAAGCAATGCTCCGCTAAGAATCGCCACAACAAGAACGATTGTCCTTGTCACAGTCTTCCTGTACCATTTCTTCATTGTTAACCCTTCCTTATATGCCTTCTTATGCATTTTTATATGTTCTCTTATATGCTTTTTCTATCCATTTTTACATGTGCTTTTGTTACTGTTCGCACTATGCTTTTTCGATTTTATATCCGACACCCCAGACTACTTTCAGGTAACGTGGATCTTTCGGATTGATCTCTATTTTTTCTCTGATATGACGAATGTGAACTGCAACTGTGTTATCCGCACCAATTGCCTCTTCATTCCAGATGGATTCATAAATCTGATTGATTGAAAATACTTTTCCCTGATTCTTCATCAGAAGCAAAAGGATATTGTATTCAATCGGTGTCAGTTTCACAAATTCTCCGTCTACTGTTACCTGCTTGAGATCATCGTTGATCTGAAGGCCACCCACCTTATAAATCGTCTCTTTTGGCTCCTGTGCTGTTCCGCCAAGCTCGTTAAATCTTCTCAGCTGTGATTTCACTCGTGCCACAAGTTCCAGCGGATTGAACGGCTTTGTCACATAATCATCCGCACCGATATTGAGTCCAAGAATCTTATCGGTATCTTCTGACTTCGCAGACAAAATAATGATTGGCAGACTGTTCTTCTCGCGGATCTTCAATGTCGCACGGATTCCGTCAAGTCTTGGCATCATGACATCGATGATCAGAAGATTCACTTCCTCTTTCTCCAGAATCTCCAGTGCCTCGATTCCGTCATATGCTTTTAAGATCTGATATCCCTCCTGGGAAAGATAAATTTCGATTGCTTCTACGATTTCTCTATCGTCATCACATACTAATATTTTATACATTTTACATACCCCTCGATAATTGCTGACACCGATAACAGCGCAGCAACATAATTATCACATGATCAAGTTCTAACTATAGTATACATGATACTTGATGGTTTTTAAGAGATAGATTGGAAAAATATTAGGAATTTCTTAAATCGACGATTTAACAATTTAAATACTTTCTATTTCTTGCACATCTTTTGCCAACGCTTTATAATAAGAAACCGTGAGCCTCTTTAGAACATAAGTGTAGCTGCACAAAAATGATTGCATTTAGTGCTAGAATCTCTTAGTATAGCTGCAATCCATCAATAAAAAGGAGTATAAATTAAGAATGATTGAAGTTTTGAAATCCTTCCTCTTTGGAATTGTGGAAGGAATCACAGAATGGCTGCCGATCAGCAGCACCGGACATCTGATCCTTTTGAATCAGTTTGTGAAATTAGATGTTTCCGAAGAATTCTACAGTATGTTTGAAGTTGTGATCCAGTTAGGTGCGATTCTTGCCGTTGTCCTCTTATTCTGGAACCAGATCTTCCCATTTGGTGCACCGGAAGGAAGTCACACGGTCAGACGCCGCCAGGCAAAACATGCACATAGAAAAAAGAAATCCGGAAATGGAATTTTAAGTTATGTGAAGATGGATATCATTATCCTCTGGCTGAAAGTCCTTGTTGCATGTATCCCTGCGATCGTGATCGGAATGCCGTTCAATGATCTGTTTGAGAAATGGTTTTACAATTACCCTTGCGTTGCGATTGCTCTGATTGTCTTCGGTATCGCCTTTATCATTGTTGAGAATAATCACAAGGGCAAACCTGCGAAGATCAACAGTATGGATGAACTTACTTATAAGACTGCATTTTTGATTGGACTTTTCCAGCTGATCGCTGCAATCTTCCCTGGAACATCTAGATCCGGTGCAACAATTGTCGGTGCTTTGATCCTTGGAGTATCCAGAACCGTTGCTGCTGAATTCACTTTCGTACTTGCGATTCCGGTTATGTTCGGTGCAAGTCTTCTGAAGCTTGTGAAGTTTGGTCTGAACTTTACCGGAACAGAAGCAATAATTCTTCTGATTGGTATGGTAACAGCATTTGTTTCTTCTATTATCGTTATTCAATTCCTGATGGGATATATTAAGAAACATGATTTCAAAGTATTTGGATATTACAGAATCGTGCTTGGTATTCTTGTGATACTGTATGCGTTGTTTTTAGCGTAAGATTTCCTAATATCAAAAACTCCCAATAGAATTTCAGCTCAAATGCTTTCTGAAGCATGATTTTCTATTGGGAATTTTTTATTTGTCAGTTATTACTATTCTTGAAAAAATCCTTTCAATGCCGGATACAGTTTCTTAAATTCCTGATATCTTTCCTCGTACTTCTGCACCAGTTCCGGATCCGGTTCTTCTGTTCCTGTTACTTTCACAAGTTTCTTCGCAGCCTCTTCCACCGAATCAAATACGCCGCATCCAACTGCTGCCAGGATTGCCGCTCCATAGCCCGGACCTTCTTCGCTTTCGATCAGATCTACTTTCATATTCATCACATTTGCAATGATCTTTCTCCACAGCGGACTCTTTGCTCCACCGCCACAGATCTTTGTTCTCTCTGGATTCACACCAATACTTCTTGCAACTTCCAGAGAATCACGCAGTCCGAATGCGACACCTTCCAGCACAGCCTGTGTCATATCCTCTCTTGTGCTGTCCATAGACATTCCGATAAATGCTGCTCTTGCGGAAGGGTCATTATGAGGAGAACGCTCTCCCATCAGATATGGAAGATAGAACACATGGTTCTCGCCGAGCCTTGTGATTCCTGCCTGTTCTGCCGAATAATCTTTTGTCTTAAGGATTTCATCCATCCACCATTTATTACAGGAAGCAGCACTGAGCATGCATCCCATCAGATGATAGTTACCGTCTGCATGGTCAAAGGAATGCAGTGCATTGTTCTTATCTACTCCGAATTTCTTGCTGGAAATAAAGAGTGTTCCTGATGTTCCGAGAGAAATATTGCAGCCGCCGTCTCCGACCGTTGCTGTTCCAACTGCTGCCGCCGCATTGTCCCCGGCTCCTGCAATTACTTTTACATCCTCTGATACGCCAAGTTCTGCTGCGATCTCTGCTTTCAAAGTTCCAACTACTTCCCAGCTTTCATAAAGCTTTGGAAGCTGTGCCTCTGTAATACCACAGATCTCAAGCATTTTTGCAGACCAGCACTTATGCTCCACATCCAAAAGCAGCATTCCGGAAGCATCTGAATACTCTGTGCAAAAAGCCCCTGACAGACGATATGCAAGATAATCCTTCGGAAGCATGATTTTCTCAATCTTTGCAAAATTCTCCGGTTCATTTTCCTTCATCCAAAGAATCTTCGGTGCTGTAAATCCGGCAAATGCAATATTTGCTGTATACTCTGAAAGCTTCTCTTTTCCAATCACCTGATTCAGGTAATCGGTCTGTTTTGCAGTACGTCCGTCGTTCCACAGAATTGCCGGGCGAATCACCTTGTCTTCCTTATCAAGCGCAACAAGACCGTGCATCTGACCTCCAAAACTGATTCCCTTTACTTGATCCTTATCAAAGCCTTCAAGAAGCTCTTTCAGCCCTTCCATACTCTGTGCAAACCAGTCTTCCGGTTTCTGCTCTGACCATCCCGGATGTGGGAAATATAACGGATATTCTTTTGATACGATATTCTTGATCTTTCCATTCTCATCCATCAGAAGAAGTTTTACTGCGGATGTTCCAAGATCTACTCCTACAAATAACATGTCGTTCCTCCTGTATAAAGACAGAGAGCCTTGCCGTTTCCGGCACGGCTCTCTGCCCGTTTTCTATGCTTATAACTTTCTATGTAATTAACCCCACGGATTCTCTGTTGGATATCTTACACCCTTCGGCTGGTTGTATCCGATCTCTTCAACCGGCACACCAATGTATTTAAATACTTCGAACAATGCTTTTCCAAAGTGTCCGAAAGCAACTGCTCCGTGATGTGGATAATTCTTTTCGATCAGTACGTGACGGTAGAATCTTCCCATCTCCGGAATTGCGAACACTCCGATAGATCCGAAGGATTTTGTAGCAACCGGAAGTACTTCTCCCTGTGCAACATAAGCACGAAGTACATTGTCAGATGTACTCTGCAGTCTGTAGAATGTGATATCTCCAGGTTTGATGTCTCCCTCAAGTGTTCCCTGTGTAACCTCGATTGGAAGAGATCTTGCCATGATCATCTGATATTTCATTTCGCAGAAAGCAAGTTTGCCGGAAGCTGTATTTCCACAATGGAATCCCATAAATGTATCTTTCTGTGTATATGGGAATTTTCCTTCGATGCTCTCTTTGTACATATCTGCCGGTACTGTATTGTTGATATCAAGAAGTGTTACTGCATCTTGGCTGACAGCAGTTCCGATAAACTCGCTGAGTGCTCCGTAAATATCAACCTCACAGGATACCGGGATTCCCTGAGCTGTCAGACGGCTGTTTACATAACATGGAACAAATCCGAACTGTGTCTGGAATGCCGGCCAGCATTTTCCTGCGATTGCAACGTATTTTCTATATCCTCTGTGCTCCTCGATCCAGTCTTTTAAAGTAATCTCATACTGAGCCAGTTTCGGAAGAATCTCCGGTTTCTTATTTCCTGCTCCGAGCTCTTCTTCCATCTCTTTTACAACGGCCGGAATTCTCTCATCACCTTCATGTTTGTTATAAGCCTCGAAAAGGTCAAGTTCAGAGTTTTCCTCAATTTCAACTCCGATATTGTAAAGCTGCTGGATTGGTGCATTACATGCAAGGAAGTTTAACGGACGCGGTCCAAAGCTGATGATCTTTAAGTCACTTAATCCGACAACTGCTCTCGCGATCGGTTCAAACTCATGGATCATATCAGCACATTCCTCTGCTGTTCCTACCGGATACTCCGGAATGTAAGCTTTTACTCCTCTAAGTTTCAGGTTATAGCTTGCATTAAGCATTCCACAGTAAGCATCTCCACGTCCCTGTGTCAGATTATCCTGTGTCTCCTCTGCAGCTGCGACAAACATCTTCGGTCCGTCAAAATGTTTTGCAAGCAGTGTCTCAGAAATCTCCGGTCCGAAGTTTCCAAGATAAACAACCAGTGCGTTACATCCTGCTTTCTTTACATCTTCCAGCGCCTGCACCATGTGGATCTCACTCTCTACGATACAGATCGGACATTCATAGACAGTTCCTTCACCATATTTTTTTGTGTAGGCATCAATCAATGCTTTTCTTCTGTTCACGGAAAGACTCTCCGGGAAACAATCTCTGCTCACTGCTACAACACCGATTTTCAATTCTGGCATGTTACTCATAATAAAATCCTCGCTTTCTTTATCCTTGTTATTATTTCTATCTTTCTCATGTTACGTTATCCACACTTTTCCTGTAATTTCATTTGGTTTTCCACACATCATACAGAGACCTTGTGAATAACATGATCCTGATTTTTGGAAACCCCGGCATCCATTTTCAATCAGACTTCGACGTTCTCGCCTTTTAATCCGCAAAATGCTCCTTCAATCTGTGCATCCTCATGCGCGATCAGCCATTTATTCATCGCTGCAAGAAGTCTGTTTCCTGTTTCGTTTGTTTCTATGGTCATTTTACCAACTTAAAAAGGCATTATCGACCAAATAATTAGCCAAATAATGCCCATTTCTTATCTTTTCTTTCTGAAAGTGAAATATGCCTTAGCATCCTAATTTGGCATACCTCTCTCATCCTATTCCACGCCCCATTATTCCTTCGGTGGCAGGAATCCCTTACTTGTCTTCACGATCACTTTATCAAATACCATGAACATAGACGGTAGTACGAAGATTACGACTACCATACTGATCAGTGCTCCTCTCGCCATCAGGATACACAGGGAACTGATCATATCAATGTTGGAGTAAAGTCCTACACCGATCGTTGCTGCGAAGAAGCTCAACGCACTTACCATGATAGACTGTGCGGATACACGGTGCGCAGTTGTGATGGAATCGTATTTATTCGCGCCATGGTTACGCTCTCTCTTATAACGAGTTGTCATAAGAATTGCATAGTCTACGGTGGATCCAAGCTGAATGGTTCCGATTACGATGGATGCCACGAATGGCAACTTAGTTCCCATGTAGTATGGAATACCCATATTGACGAAAATCGCGAACTCAATAACGCCTACCAGGATGATCGGCAGTGAGATTGACTTGAACAGAAGCATGATGATCACGAAAATAATTCCGATTGATACTGCACTTACTGTCTTGAAATCTTTATCTGTAATGTCGATCAGGTCTGCTGTCAGAGGACCTTCTCCGATCAGCATTCCACCTTCATCATATTTATGAAGAATCGTATTCAGCTCTTTGATCTGGTCATTCAATTCATCTGTAGCTACCTTATATTCTGAGTTCGCCAGTACAAGCTGGTACTTATCATTCTTTAATGATCTTGTCACTGAATCCGGGATCATGCTTGCCGGTACGGACGGCCCGATCAGGGAGTCAAGTCCAAGTGCCCATTTGATTCCGTCCACCTTATCCATCTCATTCAGCATCTTGCCTACGTCCGCTGAATCTGTAGAGCTGTCTACAAGAATCATGTGCGTCGTATTCATGTCGTAATCTTCCTTCAATTTCTCATTTGCAATGATACTCGGAAGATCTTTTGGAAGTGTCTCATCCAGGTTGTAATAAACGCCTGTATGGTTATTTCCGTAGATTGCCGGGAATAACAAAATAATAAAGAGCGCTACATAAATCAGATATCTCTTTGTAACCTTGTCTGAAATTCTTCCGATATCCGGAAGGAATGGTTTATGTTTTGTCTTCTCAATAATCTTGTCACAACACAGGATCATGGATGGAAGGATTGTTACGCAGGCAAGTACACCAAGGATAACACCCTTAACCATAACAACACCGATATCAAGTCCAAGTGTGAATGACATAAAGCACAGTGCGATAAATCCGGCAATTGTTGTGACGGAGCTTCCGATTACAGATGAAAATGTCTGTGAGATTGCATGTGCCATTGCACGATGTTTATCTCCATTGTAACGGATCTGCTGTTCTTCGTAACTGTGCATCAGGAAAATGGAGTAATCCAATGTTACCCCCAGCTGCAGAACTGCTGCCAGTGCCTTTGTAATATAGGAGATCTCTCCCATAAAGTAGTTACTTCCCAGGTTATAGACAATCGCAATTCCAATACTGAGCATGAAGAGGATCGGTACAAAGAACGATTCCATTGTAAGACCAAGTACGATCATCGCCAGCACAACCGCGATCAATACATACAACGGTGTCTCTTTCTCCGCCAGCTCCTTCGTATCTGTAACAACAGCTGACATACCACTTAAAAAGCACTGCTCGCCCGCCAGAGAACGGATCTCGGAGATTGCTTCCATTGTTCCGTCCGAAGATGTTCCTTCATCAAAGAAGATTGCCATCATCGTTCCGGTCTCGGAGTTAAATGCATCATAGACTTTTGTCGGCAGCATGCTCTTCGGCATACTGATATCTGCGATAGAATCATACCAAATAACATCTTTTACATGATCCACCTTTTCGATCTTCTGCTTTAACTTCGATACATCCTTATCTTCCATTCCATCGACTATAAACATCGAAAATGCACCTGTACCGAAATCATTTACCAAAATATCCTGGCCTTTCATCGTCTCGATGTTATCCGGCAGGTAAGTCAATACATCATAATTAATTCTCGTATGCAGATACCCCAATGCAGACGGAATCAACAATAAGATACTGAGAATCAGAATCGGCACTCTGAATTTTACTATCTTTTTTCCAAACTTTACCATCATATCCCTTTCGCTCCCTTCCTTATATCCTTTTTATGACCATTGGTCATTTTAATCTCTTCTTGCACTATACAATAAAAATGACTAACAGTCAATATGTTTTGTACTGTTAGTCATTTTTTCTTTTTATTTATATTCCATTTTCGTAACTGTTCAGAGCCAGCCTCCAAAATGCTACGCATTTTCTTTATATTCACTTGGAAGAATTCCGTATTTTTTTCGAAATGCCCTTGCCATCGCCTTGCTTCCGGAGAAGCCGCTGCGAAGTGCTGTCTCAGTGATATTATATTTTCCGCCCTTCAGGTCTTTCATTGCATATTCCAGACGAATATTCTGCAGATAACTCTTGTATGTGATTCCAGCATACTTCTGAAACATCCTCGACAAGTACGTTGGTGAGTAGCCAAAAATTCTTGCCACTTCTTCCAGACTGAGCTCCTGTGCATAATTCTCTTTCATATAAGCAGTAATCGTCGAAAGCTTGTTCAGATTCTTATTCTTTCTGACAAAAGCATCCTCCACTTCTGTCAGACGATACTCCTTCACCAGCAGATATAGCAGATGATAAAAAATACTGTTCATCTTCATGTCATATCCACACTGCTTTTCGCAATACGTCTTATACAGTTCTTCCAACAATTCCATAAAGCGTGCGTCCTTACATCCCGGTTCATGCGTAAACCAGATAAACTGCTCACCTGTATAATATTTTTCAAAAACTTTCAACGGAATCTGAAGAACAATCGTCTCGTTTGGCAACGGAGAATCTACTTCATGAACCTCATTCGAATTCACAATCATAAATTCTCCCGCTGTCAGATGCCAGGTCTTCTCATCGATCTTAAATTCCAGTTCTCCGTCGCACACTGCAAAAATCTCAATCGACCTGTGCCAATGTTTTTCTCTATGGTAATGTCCTTCTCTGCCTTCAAATAAGAATAGTTTAAAAGGAAATCCAACTTCCGGAACGATCAATTCATGCGCAAACTGCATCTCTTTTATTCACCACACTTTAGGCTTTCGTCCACTTATGTACCGTATCTGTTCCCGGACTACATAATTCCACTGTAGATCCATCATCTGACAGTGTATAGACATATTCCAGTGTTCCACCGGAGATAACCAGATTCAGCCTCAATGTACCGTCTGCATTCTCTGCAACACAATATGTTCCCTTTGTTTCACCGGAGGAACTCTTGATCACAAGCTTTCCGTCCTTCTTTAATTTATATTCATTTCCGCTGTTGTCTGTCCACTTTCCGATCAGCCCCTTCGCACGTTCATCCGTCAGATCCAGAAGGTCTGTATCCGCCTGAAGGAACTTCATATCCTTTCCACCATCCAGGGACTTCAGCACTATGCCATAGCCTGTATCATCTGTCGTAACCGCATACAGTTTACCTTCTTCTTCGCCGTCCATTGTGATCTTGATTGTAATGTTGTTATCCTCATCAAATCCACACTCAAATGTCAGTCCGGCGTCATCCTTAGTTCCTGTTCCATCTTCTTTCAGATCATACACAGTATCTGTTCCAATCACCTTCCACTGCTTTGCCATAACTCTCTTAACAGAATCACTTGGAAGAACCGCGTTGTCTCCCATCTGTTCTTTCATCGTACTGCTTGCTTTGTCCACCTCTTCTGTCGTAGATGCAGCCGGTTCTGTTTTCTTCGTATCGCCGCATCCTGTCATACACAATGTGCTTGCCAGAAGTAATGCTACTACTAATCTTTTCATATTCTCTCTCCAGTCTTGTTACTGTTCACTCCGTGTCAATCAGCGAAGTGATTGACACGGGAGTGAACAGTAACCCAGTCTTTTCTGTCTGATCAGAAAGATAGCATTCCGATCAGGACTTACAGTCTTTAGAGTATCACAAACGCACTGTAAATTCCAGTAAAGTTAATACAATTTCACGGTTATTTCATTTTTAGACACACTCGTTTTCGTTTGTTTTCAACAAACTTTAATGCTTTTGCACTGTTTCACTTTACCTCGACAGCTTGTTTATTTTCTTAACATATGATACACTATTCACAATGTAAAATTATAGGTAACTTGGGAGGAAATAGGTTATGATTATCTCTACAAGAGGGCGTTATGCTCTCCGAGTCATGATTGATCTGTCTCAGCAGGATCCGGACTCTTACACACCGCTGAAAGAGATCGCAGCACGTCAGGAGATTTCTGAAAAGTATTTGGAAAATATTTTAAAATCTCTTGTCACACAAGGATTTATCCTTGGACTTCGCGGAAAGGGCGGCGGCTACCGCCTGACAAAATCTCCGGAAGAATACACTCTCGCTTCCATTCTTCATGCGACAGAAGGAAGTCTTGCGGCAGTAGCATGTCTGGAGGATCATGCACCGGAATGCGCACGTGCTGGTCAGTGTCCGACACGTCCGATCTGGGAAAAGCTGAATAATCTTATTGAAGATTATCTTGGAAGCATTACACTTGCTGACTTTCGCAAACCGATCATTCCATGCAAGATTGAGAAGTAGCATTATTTCAGGGGGAACGAAATAACAGCTGTTTCAAACAATGAAAGTTCAGATCTACATAGAAAAAGATGGCTAAGCATTGAGGGCGTTGCTTATCCATCTTTTTCTGTTTTCTTTTTATTTATTTTTCACTGCTTTTTCAATCCGATCCAACGCTTCCACAAGCGTCGCTCTCTGGCAAGCCACGTTGATCCGCTCAAAACCACTTCCAGGCTCTCCGAAGATTGCTCCTCCGTCCAGCCAGACTTCTGCCTTATCTTCTATCAGTTCTTTTAGTTCCTTGTCTGAAAGCCCTAATGCTCGGAAATCCATCCAGACGAGATAGGTCCCTTCTGTCTTTGTCACCTTGATCTGTGGTAAATGTTCTGCCATCCATGTATGAAGGAAATCAATATTCGACTTCACATACTGTTTCATCGCCTGATACCATTCTTCGCCCTGAGTATATGCAGCGATCAGCGCAAAGATTCCGGGTGCGCCGACCTGACTATACCCGGCTGCAGTTACCTGATGCTGAAATTCCTTGCGAAGGCTTGCATTTGGAATGATAATATTGGAAATCTGAAGTCCAGCAAGATTGAATGTCTTCCCCGGGGAAGTACATGTCACTGTAATGTCTTTATACTCGTCCTTAAGATCTACAAGCACCTGATGCTTCCCTTCAAATACGAAGTCTGCATGAATCTCATCACTTACAATAATCACCTGATGCTTTAGGCAAATGTCTCCCAGACGCTCCACTTCTTCCCTTGTCCATACCCGGCTGACCGGGTTGTGTGGGCTGCAGAATAAGAATAATTTCACACCCTTTTCCACGATCTGGCGTTCAAAATCTTCGAAATCAATCGCATAAGATCCATCTTCCTTACGGATAAGGATATTGGCGGCCACTTTACGGTCATTGCTTTCAATCACTTCCCGGAATGGATAATAGACCGGATCCTGGATCAGAATATAATCCCCAGGTTCTGTATAAGCCTTCACCGCCATTGCCAGTGCAAAGACAATTCCCGGAGTCTTTGTGATCCACTCCTTGTCGATCTTCCATCCGTGACGGCGTTCCATCCAGGAGCTGACCGCATCGTAATACTCCTGATCTGACTCTGTATATCCATAAATTCCATGCTCTGCCTGACGGATCAATGCTTCCTGGACGAAAGATGACGTCTTAAAATCCATATCAGCGACCCACAACGGAAGAATATCTTTCTTTCTCCCTCTTTCTTCTGCAAAATCATACTTCAGACTGTGGGTTCCTCTTCTCTCTACAGGCTGGTCAAAATTCAAATTCTTCTCACTCATTTTTACTCCTTTTATTGAAATGCCTGTTCCAGATCTTTGATCAGATCTTCAGCATTTTCAATTCCAACAGACATTCTAAGGAAATCTTCTGTGATTCCAAGATGTTCTCTTATCTCCACCGGTACATCACCGTGTGTCTGAAGCATTGGATATGTGATCAATGATTCTACACCGCCAAGGCTCTCCGCATAAGAAATCAATTTCACACTTTCAAGAATCTTTCTTGTACGTTCCACCGTATCTACACGGAAAGAAAGCATACTTCCTGCTCCTGTCGCCTGCTTCCGGTTCACCTCGTAACCCGGATGATCTTCCAGACCCGGATAATAAACTTCTGTCACTTCCGGTCTGTTTTTCAGCCAAAGTGCGATCTTTTTCGCATTCTCCTGCTGGCGCTCTAGACGCACTGATAAAGTTTTGATTCCGCGAAGTACAAGGAAACTGTCAAACGGAGACAGACTACAGCCAACTGTCTTATATGTATAACGCAATTTTTCCGACAGCTCTTTTCCTTTGACACAAACAAATCCTGCGAGAACATCATTGTGTCCTCCAAGAAATTTTGTTCCGCTATGTACTACAATATCAGCACCCAACTGTAGCGGTTTCTGGAAATAAGGAGAAAGGAATGTATTATCCGCAAGAATCAGTAACCCGAATTCGTCTGCGAGTTTTCTCATCTCTGCAAAATCTGTGATTCTCATCGTTGGATTGCTTGGTGTTTCAATATAAAGTGCCTTTGTCTCTTTCCGGATGTTCTTTCTCACAAGATCAATGTCTGAAGTATCTACATAAGAAAACTTTAATCCTCGCTTTTCGCCAATGCTTTCAAACATTCGCACAGTTCCGCCGTACAGATCTTCTGTACATAAAATATGATCTCCTTCTCCGAAAAGCTCCAGGCAGATTCCAATTGCCGCCATTCCTGTCGAGCACGCAATACTGTCATCCGCTCCTTCTAAAGAGGACATTACGCTTTCTAATTCATACCGTGTCGGATTGCTCTCACGAGAATAATCATATCCTGTACTTTTCCCGATTCCCGGGTGTGCGAAGGTTGCTGTCTGAAAAATGGGAACGGAGACTGCTCCGTATGGATGTTCCTCTACAAATCCTCCGTCCCCGTGAATACATCGTGTTTCAAATTGATAATTTTCTGCCATGCTGTCTGTCTCTGCTCCTTACGTTTCATTCTATTAAATATAGTACATTCCCTCAACAGAATCCTGATACCCTTCGTATGCATCCACAAGATCCTTAAGCGTCACATCTTCCAGAATCTCCTGAACACAATCATTGATTCGATCAATGATCAGATGCTGAATTGCTTCCTGATCTCCACGTCCCACGTTGTTTCGATCAACTTCATCTTCCAGATCATAAGTTCCTTCCAATGCTTCTACAATCTGCGCAACCGTGATCTCTTTCGGATCTCTCTCCAGAAAATATCCTCCCTGGGAACCTTTCATACTTTTTACAATATGAGCCTTGCGAAGAGCTGAAAATACATGCTCAAGATACTGGGCGGAAATGTCATTTCTCTGTGCGATACTTCCTAATGAGACCAGCTCTGTCCGTGAATTCACCGCCAGATCAATAAGAGCACGCAGTCCATATCTACTTTTCTTTGATAATTTCAAACGCTTCTACTCCTTTCTTCTAAACACTATAGGAGCAGCTTTTACTGCTCCTACTTCTTACAGATTTTTCTGTTTTCTCTGATTCTTATTTACTGAATTGCTTTGAATGCCTCATCCAGATCCTGAATGATATCATCAATATTCTCTGTACCGATGGACAGACGGATTGTGTTTGGCTTGATTCCCTGATCGAGAAGCTCTTCCTCCGTGCACTGGCTGTGTGTTGTTGTTGCCGGGTGGATAACAAGTGATTTCACATCCGCTACATTTGCAAGCAGTGAGAACAGTTCCAGGTTATCAATGAAATCCTGAGCTTTCTTAGAATCACCTTTGATCTCAAATGTGAAGATAGAACCACCGCCGTTCGGGAAATATTTCTTATAAAGTTCCTGCTGCTTCGGATCCGGATCTACAGATGGATGATGTACTCTCTCAACCTGTGGATGATTGTTCAGATACTCAACAACCTTCAGTGCATTTTCCACATGACGCTCTACACGAAGGGAAAGTGTCTCAAGTCCCTGCAGGAAGATAAAGGAACTGATCGGAGAAATTGTTGCTCCTGTATCTCTCAAAAGGATTGCTCTGATCTTTGTAACAAATGCAGCCGGTCCGCAAGCCTTTGTAAAGCTGATGCCGTGATAGCTTGGGTTCGGATCTGTCAGTGACGGGAATTTTCCTGAAGCCTCCCAGTCGAACTTACCGCCCTCGATGATAACTCCACCGATTGTTGTTCCATGTCCACCGATGAACTTTGTAGCAGAGTGAACAACAATGTCAGCACCGTACTCGATTGGTCTTACAAGATAAGGTGTTGCAAATGTATTATCTACAACAAGCGGGATTTTATGCTTATGTGCGATATTTGCGATTGCTTCAATATCAACTACATCTGAGTTCGGGTTACCAAGTGTCTCGATGTAAACAGCTTTTGTGTTCTCCTGGATTGCATTCTCAACTTCTTCCAAATTGAAAATGTCAACAAATGTTGTTGTAATTCCATAATTCGGAAGTGTATGCTCAAGAAGGTTGAAAGATCCTCCATAAATATTCTTTGCAGATACGATGTGATCTCCCTGCTGAGCCAAATTCTCAATTGTATATGTGATTGCTGCTGCTCCGGATGCTACTGCAAGTGCTGCTGTACCTCCTTCAAGTGCTGCAATTCTCTTCTCAAACACATCCTCTGTCGGGTTTGTCAGACGTCCGTAAATATTTCCTGCGTCTTTCAGTCCGAAACGGTCTGCTGCATGCTGGCTGTTGCGGAACACATAAGAAGAAGTCTGGTAGATTGGTACTGCTCTTGCATCTGTCACCGGATCCGGCTGCTCCTGGCCTACGTGAAGCTGTAATGTCTCAAATTTAAATTTTCTGTCTTTTCTCTCTAATTTTGCCATGGGTTTATTCTCCTTTTTCTAATTCCTGTTTTGTATTCTTATTCCGCAACCAGAGCTGTTTGGAAGTTAAAATCTTACTTAATTAATGCCTTGCTGTTGTCTTGATATTCGTGCCTACTCTGTAAAGAGTGGTGTAGAGTAGTATCTGTCTCCGCTATCCGGAAGAAGTGCTACGATTGTCTTGCCCTTGTTCTCCGGTTTCTTTGCATATGCGATCGCTCCGGAAAGTGCTGCTCCTGAAGAAATACCTACCAGGATTCCTTCTGTCTTTGCAAGAAGCTTCGCGGCTGCGAATCCTTCGTCATTGTCTGCTTTGTATATCTCATCATAGATCTTTGTATTAAGGACATCCGGTACGAATCCTGCTCCGATTCCCTGAATCTTGTGCGGTCCGCCCTTTCCTTCTGAAAGTACCGGAGATGCTGCAGGCTCAAGTGCTACAACCTTCACATCCGGTTTCTGGGACTTCAGATATTCACCAACACCTGTCAGTGTTCCACCTGTACCGACACCGGCGATAAAGATATCAACATTTCCATCTGTGTCTTTCCAGATCTCCGGGCCTGTTGTCTCTCTGTGTGCTTTTGAGTTCGCCGGATTAACGAACTGTCCCGGAATAAAGCTGTTCGGGATTTCCTTTGCAAGCTCTTCAGCTTTTGCAATTGCTCCCTTCATTCCCTTTGTACCTTCTGTAAGTACGATCTCTGCTCCATATGCTTTGAGGATATTTCTTCGCTCAACACTCATGGTCTCTGGCATGGTAAGAATTGCTCTGTACCCCTTCGCTGCTGCGATTGATGCAAGTCCGATTCCTGTGTTTCCGGAAGTAGGTTCGATGATAACAGAACCTTCTTTCAGGATTCCTTTCTCTTCTGCATCTTCGATCATTGCCTTCGCAACACGATCTTTCACACTTCCTGCCGGATTAAGATACTCAAGCTTTACAAGAATCGTTGCTTCAAGTCCAAGCTCTTTTTCCAGATTCACAGGTTCAACAAGTGGTGTGTTTCCAATCAGTCCAAGTGTGCCTTTATAAATTGCCGCCATAGTCTATATCCTCACTTTCTTTATTAACCTACTTAGTTGGTGTGTTTTTGATGGTTTGTATTATATACTTATAAAACCCATCTGTCAACTATGTTTTAATATTTTTCTACATTTTTTATTATACAATATCGATCGGAGATGTAAATAATCAAAAAATGCAAAAAAAATCCGCTACTAATAACATATACTGTTTCATTTTCACTGCCCCGAAAAGAGAGGTGTCCTGTATGCGTAAATGTGTTAAAAAGACCGATGCCCCGCCCTCTCAGACGAACCCATCGGTCTTTTCTTCTAATCCTTATATCTTCTGTCGGATTTTATTCCTAGAACTCCGCAATCACAGTCTCACCCTGTACTGCATCCATTCCTGTATGTAACTTCATATCCGGATATTCATCTCCGTTTGTGACAACAAAAATACAGGTTGTCTCATATCCGTGTGCTTTGATCTTCTCCGAATCGAACTGAAGGAGCTTATCTCCTGCATTGACCTTCTGTCCTTCTTTTACGAAGTACTTGAAGCCTTCTCCTTCCATATTTACCGTGTCGATTCCCTCGTGGATCAGAATCTCTGCTCCGTTGGAAAGTGTAAGACCTACTGCGTGTTTGGATCCTTCCATCAGTGCTGAAACTGTTCCTGCACATGGAGCTACGATCACATTGCCTTCCGGCTCGATTCCAAGTCCGTCACCTAACGCCTTGGAAGAGAATACCTCATCCTTTACTTCATCGATTGGGATTACCTTTCCTGACAGATAAGCTGTCAGAACTGGTGTCTTATTCTCTTCTACCGGTGCTTCTTTCTTCTTAAAAAATGAAAACATACTTACTTTCTACCTTTCTTTTTCATAAACATTGTCCATTCGTTGCGATTACGTTCTTATACCAATCGAAGGAATCTTTCTTTTCTCTTGAGAGGTCCCCGGTTCCATCATCAAATTTATTGACGTAGATAAATCCATATCTTTTTGCCATTTCGCCGGTTGATGCAGAGACCAGATCAATGCATCCCCACGGCGTATAACCCATCAGATCCACCCCATCTTCTGTTGCCTCATACATAGCTTCAATATGTCTTCTCAGATAGTCAATTCGGTAACTGTCATGAATCTGTCCATCCTCTGCCTTTTCATCTCTTGCACCAAGTCCATTTTCCACAACCATGATTGGTATTCTATAACGTTCATAAATCTCATTCAAAGAATACCTTAGTCCATCCGGATCAATCTGCCAGCCCCAGTCGGAGGCCTGCAGATACGGATTCTTCGCTCCACCTGCCAGATTGCCTTCCACTGTTGCTTCTCCCTCATGCGTTGTAATACAGGAAGACATATAATAAGAGCAAGTATAAAAATCCACAGTTCCTCTTTTTAATATTTCTTTCTCTTCTTCACTGATTTCCAGACAGATTCCCTGCTCTTTAAAATAACGTTTCATATAAGACGGATACTCTCCCCGGATCTGCACATCTGAACAGAACCAGTTAATCACATGATTGTGTTTCTGCGCAGCCAGCACATCTTCCGGATCACAAGTCAGCGGATACGCCGTCAGAAATACATTCATATCCCCCATTTGAAATTGCGGATAATGCTCATGTGCATATGCAACTACCTTTGCGGAAGCCAATAACTGGTGATGCAGTGCCTCAAACCGAACCTGTGGACTTACCGGTGCGTCTGCAACCGGTCCTTCATATCCTCTCACCGTACTAAGAGACAGGGTTGTACCAAGAGGAGTTACACCTCCATTGATCTCATTAAAGGTAAGCCAGTATTTCACCAGATTCTGATAGCGGTCAAAAACTGTATAACAATATTTTTCAAACAACGCAATGACATTCCGGTCAGCCCATCCGTTATATTTCTCTACCAGTGCATATGGCATCTCATAATGGCTCAAAGTTACCAGTGGTTCAATCCCGTATTTCTTACATTCTTTAAAAACATTTTCATAGAAGACAAGCCCCTTTTCGTTCGGCTCTTCTTCCATTCCTGTTGGATAAATCCGCGTCCAGTTGATCGATGTTCTGAAAACTCTGAATCCCATCTCCGCAAAAAGGGCAATATCCTCTTTGTAATGATGATAAAAATCAATTGCCTCATGACTTGGATAAAATCTGTTTTCTCTTATCTCTGTCGTAATACATTTTGGATTCCGCTTTGTTCCATTCGTACACAGATCCGGAACTGATATTCCCTTTCCATCCACGTTCCAAGCTCCTTCAAACTGGTTTGCTGCACATGCTCCTCCCCACAAAAAATCTTTTCTAAATGCCATATCTGCTCCTTATTTATTCTTGCTTTTTACTTTCTTTAATTGAATATGCTTTTTCTTGTGTCTCTTTTTTATTACTTTCAAAATCAAGCTGATATAGAAATGAGAACATACAATCCAGAATAAAGTGAAATGCGCTGTATACCGCAAAGGTATCAATCTTCTCTTCATAAGATCCCTGTTCCTGGACATCCACCAGAATCACTTCCTGACACATCCTCGCCACTGTACTTTCCGGTGTCACTGTAATACCAACGCAATACCTCTTCTTCTTTTTCAGAAGCTTCAGACTTTCTACCACATCCCTGTTCTCGCCAGATTGCGAAATTATCAGATTTACAGTATGTTCTGACCCTGCCAGTGCATATCCCGGAAGAAAACAGGAACTCATTGTCAGATTTACGATTTTTCCAAAACGTAACATTTTCTGCTGAAATTCCATCGCCACCGTAGCAGATGTTCCAACACTGAAAATATTGATCATATCTGCACGGCTCATCCGACGGACAATTCTCTGAAACTGATTATAATCAAATCCCGACATTGCTTTATTGATCGTGTCATGATTCAGCTTCGCGAGCTTTCTTGCAATCTGCTCAAAAGAATCGCTTCCTGAGAATGGGTAATTCGCATCTACTGCCCCCTGACTTGCATATACCTCATACTCTGAATAAAACAGAATCTGAAACTTTTTATATCCGTCTAATCCAAGTTTCTTACAGAATCTGGTGATTGTTGACGGCGAAGTAAATGTCTCATGTGCTAATGTCTGAATTGACATGTTCTTTACATCAAATCCGTTCTTCATCAGATAATCTGCTATGCTCTTCTCAACCTTTGTGAAGTCTGTCTGTTTCATCAGTTTTTCTATAATCATAATAACTCCCCTTCTCCTGATTTCTTCCGAAAATAAAACCTACATTTATTTTAACAAAGAAGATCTCAGAAAAAAAGGGGAGATGCATTGCCATACTAACTAATTATATTCTTTTACTTTACCGCTCTTTAAGAGGAACGCTGTGATTCCAAATCCAAGTGCGATTGCTACAACAATTCCCACACAATACATCGGGAAGTTGACACATCCAAGCCAGCCACTGAATGCCAGAATTCCGGTAAAGGCAAAGTTCGTTGCTGCCACACCACCGATTCCAAACACGAGTCCCGCTGCTGCACCAGAAAAGACCAATGTTCCAAGAAGCCATTTACTTCGCAGAATAATTCCATAAAGTCCCGGCTCTGTAATACCACAAAGAGCATTTGTAAATGCAGCAGATCCTGCTGTTGCTTTATCTCCACTGTTCTTGGCAAATACTGCAACTGCAAGGCAGATTCCAAGTGCAGCGTAACCGCCCAGTCCACCTGCTGCCAGTGCCGGTTCAAATCCCTGCTCTGCCATAACTCCAAGAAGGATTGGTGTTACTGCCCAGTGCATACCAAGAAGAATTACCAGTGAGAATAAGCCACCAAACACAATGCCTACAAGAATTCTATTTGCACTTATGACACCATAAACAGCATTGATGCCATTTGCAATAAATCCGCCTGCCGGTCCAAACACAAGAATGCTGAGTGGAACGAATACGATCAGGCACAGGAACGGAACAAGAATAAACTGTGTCACCTGTGGCAGAATCTTTTTCAACCATTTTTCAAAATAACTCATGCAGAATACTGCAAGCAGGATCGGGATAAATGATCCACTGAAATTATATGCTGTAAACTTAATACCAAGCAGTGATGCTTTTTCACCTGTTACAAGAAGATCTGCAACTCCCGGGTACATGATGGATGCTCCAAGTGTCACCGCTACATAAGGATTACATTTAAAATGCTTTCCTGCTGTAAATGCAAGCAGAATCGGGAAGAAATAGATCAGTGAGTAAAAAATTGCATAAAATGTCTGGTAAGTAAGACTTGCACTGTCCACTACTCCAAGATTGGCAAGCAGTCCGATCAGACCGGATGCAATACCACCTGTTGCAAGGATTGGAATATATGGTGCATAAACGTCAGACATCATTTTGGAAAATCTGTCCAGCAGCCCTGCCTTCTTTTCAGATTCATTTCCTGCATCCTGCTTTGTCTCTTTTGCTATGTTCTTCAGTTCCGGTGTCTCCATAAGCTGCGCGTAAACATCATTTACCTGTGGTCCGATCAGAACCTGATAATAACCGGAACTTACAAGCGCTCCAAGTACCCCTTGGGTTTCTTTCAATGCTTTCTGATCAAACTTTGTTCCGTCTTTCAATGTAAAACGAAGTCTTGTTGCACAGTGGATGCAGTTTTCAATGTTTTCTGCCCCACCAACTCCGGCGATCACTGACTGGATTAATTCTGAATAATCTTTCATTTGTGTTCCCCTTTCTTTTTCTCTTTTCCTTCTTCTAAATATTTAATGCTGCTGTATATCCCTCAAAATTAGCATTCATAATATTAGACGGGCTGACACAGTCCCCAATTGCTACTGTATCCCTGCAGATTCCATAAAAGGATTCTACAAGCTGTCTCTGTGCCACAAGTCCTGTTGAGAGGATCAACTGGTCATATGGAAGCTGCTTTTCTTCCCCAGATTCATTTTTATAGATGACAACATCCTCTTCAATCCTGCTGCATCCACATTTTAACAAACTGTGAAGATTTTCATGCAGTAAAAATTTCTGTCTCAACGCTTCTCTGTACAGAGAATTTGCATTCGCAGCAAGCGTATCTGTTAATTCAAGAATTGTAACATTCTTCCCATTTTCTGCAAGTTCAAGTCCGATTTCACATCCAATACTTCCACCGCCCAGAATTACAATATTCTGACCAAGCTGCTCCGGATGTGCGATTGCTTTTGTCGCAAGCTGTACTTTTTCACCTTCCACACCTGGGATTGGAAGAATTCTCTCCACTGCCCCAAATGCAATAAGAAGTGAATCCGGCTGCAATTCTTTTACCAGTTCCGGATCTGCTTCCGTATTCAGAAGGACTTCTATTTCTCTTTTGAAAATCTGTGTCAGATAATAATCTAACAGTCTCTGAACTTCCTCTTTATGTGCTTCTTTTGAAATAAACCGGAGCATTCCTCCCAATTCTTTCTGTTTCTCAATGATTGTTACTTTATGTCCCCGGTCACTTGCTGTAATTGCAGCTTTCATTCCCGCCGGACCACCTCCAAGAATTACAACATGTTTTTTTGTCTCCGCCTTTGGAAGATTGATTTCAGACGGAACAAATTCCTGATGGTGATACCGCGGATTTACAGAACAGCCTACATTCCAGTGATCCGAAGAAATATGATAACAGTTCGAGCATCTGAGACACGGAACAATATCTTCCGGATGTCCTTCCATTGCTTTCTTCGGCCAGTATGGATCCGCAAGAAGCGTTCTTCCAAAAGCCACCATATCTACATAACCTTTGGAAATGATTTCATCTGCCATGGCAGGTGTCATCACCGCACTGACAACAGACACCGGAATCTGTAACTCAGCCTTTGCCTGTTTTGCCCATTTCAGATTCGGCATTTCTTCTTCAAGATTTGTTGTAATACAATGGACATTTGCCTCAAAAATCTTGTCAATACCAGAAGAAATCTGAACCGTATCAATATAAGGTTCCGCTTTCTTTAAAAAGTACATTACATCCTCAAAGCTTATAGAATCTTCAATCCATTCATATGCACTGATTCTGATATCGATTGGATAATTGTTCCCTACTGCTTTTCTCACTGTCTCCAGAATCCGAAGTGGGAAACGACTTCTGTTTTCAATACTCCCCCCATAAATATCTGTGCGATGATTATAATGTGGGGAAAGAAACTGTGCCGGCAGCCATCCATGTCCAAAATGAAGAAAAATCGAATCAAATCCTATCTTCTTCGCACTTGCTGCTGTTTCTGCATACCAGCGGAGCGTCTCCTCCATCATTTCTTCATCCATCTCTTTTACTTCAACCCCATCCGGACGGATCAGTGCAGATGGTCCCTTTGCATAATCCACAGTTCTGGCATCCTGACCTGCATGAAATATTTCAACGGAGGCCTTTGCCCCACCTCTGTGAATCTTAAGCACTTTTTTCCTTGTCTCTTCTCTTTCGTATTTAGCAAACGGGTATGGCTCTTCCGGACTTGCGAAACTGGATCTTCCAGGTTCCACGATTGCATGTCCTGCAATCACAAGTGCCGCCCCACCCATTGCCTTTTCTTCGAAATCATCACCTGTCGGTGTTGCTATGATCCTGTTCTTCAGAATCATTCCATTCACAGAAATCGGTTTAAATAAATGATCAAACACTTCTCTTCTCCTTTCCTTGTCTCTTTTGGAATACACTCATCTTAAAGCACTCTTCTGTGATACACAACCTGTCAGAAAAGGATAGAAAATAATTTTCACAAACTCTCTTATTTTCATATCTATTTATGAAATTTATTCACTTTTTTCTGCTATTCATTGATAAAATCATGATTTTACACAAAAGAAAGTCAGGTACTCTGAATTTGAATCCTGAATTCAGAATACCTGACTTTTTCTTCAATTTTCCAAAAGCCAATCTATTACATTAATTACTTTTATACCATCATAATTTCCAAGCGAAAATTGATCCAGTGTTAAAACAATTTTTTCATAATTGTCTTTAATCTCCTGTAATGGTCTCATTTCTCTTTCAAAAGTTTCTTCTGCTGTCATATCTGCCGTCACCTGATAATAAACGATTACCCCTTGTTTTTGAGCAACAAAATCTACTTCTGTAGCGCCATATTTACCTATATTCACCTTATTCCCACGGCGCAATAATTCAAAAAAAACAATATTTTCAATAGAAAATCCAAGATCATAACGCTTTCTTGGCAAAATGTGATTGCGAAGCCCCAAATCAACCATATACAACTTCTTATTAACTTTTAACAGCTGTTTTCCTACTATATCAAATCTATCTACTGAATAAAATATAAATGATTCTGTCAACGCATCTACATAATCACTCACCGTATTCGCAGATACTTTTCTACCTGATGAAATCAAATAATTTGTAATACTTTTTATAGAAATTGGGCTTCCGATCACACTTGCCAGATATCGCGCAATTGTCTTCAACAATGTAATGTCTGTGATTTTTCGCTTGCCACAATTCATCTCTTTTCTTGACTGACGATCTTCAATATCTCTTACAATCACCGTATTATAAATACCTTCCAGATAGATCTCCACTTTTTCATCTGTTCTGTCCATCACTGCAATGTAGGGAAATCCACCGGTTTTCATATATTCTGAAAATGCCTGTTCTTTTAGAATTCCTGTAATTTCAACATATTCTTTAAAGGAGAGCGGTAACATAGAAATTTCAACATATCTTCCTGTTAATAGTGTAGCCAAATCCCCTGAAAGCATATATGCATTAGAACCTGTAATATAAATATCAATATTTTCTTTTACATGAAGACTATCTACCACTTTTTCAAAGGATGTTACCTTCTGAATCTCATCCAGAAAAATATAAGTCATCTTGTCTTCGCAAAGTCGTTCTTTAATATATTGATATAATGACTTGTAGTCCAACAATGGCTCATTTTCTAATTCTTCAAAATTAATTGATATAATTTGTTCTTCTGTAACCCCAGCTGATTTTAGTTTATTCTGATATTGTTTTAATAATGTTGATTTTCCACAGCGCCTGATTCCAGTTACAACCTTGATCACCTGCTCGTCTTTCCATGACCATAGCTTTTGTAAATATTCCTTACGTTCGACCATACAGCGTCCCTCCCTTTTTCCAAGTATAGCATACTATATGCTCTTTTTCAAAAAATATTCCCATTTCGGAGTTTATTTTTTTATTCTCAAAAAAAGATTCCTATTTGGGAATCTTTTTCTATGTCGTCTCTCGCTCAATCAACTTCGTTCCAAACACCATATGCTGCACGCTTGGTTTCTCATCATCCGCCGCTTCAATATCTTCTAATATCATATCCGCTGCCCTCTGTCCCATCTCACGACCCGGCAGCTCCATGGAAGTCATCGCTGTCTCAAGCATTCCTCCGATTGCATGACCGGTAAGGCTGATGACCTTGACTTCCTTCGGCACTTTCTTTCCGCTCTCTTTCAGTGCCCGGAGTACTCCGATTCCCTGCATATCCGCAGCAACCATGATTCCATCTACTTCATCAAATGCCTCTTTGAGCCGCTCCACACCTTTATAACCATCTTTGAAATAATTTCCGCGCGGCAATCCGGACTCTACCTGATATTCCTTCAGGCCAAGTTCTTTCATTGCCTTGTGGTATCCTCTGTAACGTTCCGCATACGGGGTAAACTCTGTTGATCCATTGATAAAACCAATCTTTGTACACCCCTTCTTATAAAGATACTTTGCCGCTTCATATCCGCAAGAGAAACAGTCGGCTTCTACCGAACTGAATTTCCTGTCCTGATTTCTAACAAGTTGGACAACTGCCACTCCATTTGCCTTGATATCACGGATCAGTCTTGTGTTCTGTCCGGTCGATGCGATCAGGATTCCGTCTACCAGTCCATTACGAAGACGGTTCAGACATTCTGCTTCAATATCCGGATCATCCTTCGTCAAACAGATCATCAGACTGTAACCTCTATTGCCTGCCTGCATCTCGATCCCCTGGACGATCTCACCAAAAATTGAAAGATTTACAGATGGTACAACTACTCCAAGCGTCCGTCTCTTCCCCTGTTTCAAACCTTTCGCCAGCAGATTTGGGCGATAGCTTAACTGCTCTACCGCTTTAAATATTTTCTTTTTCGTATCCGGATGAACATACGACGTGTTGTTCAATGCTCTGGATACCGTACTCACATCTACGTTCGCAAGCTTTGCAACATCCTTTAATGTAGCCATAACATCTCTTCCTCCTGTGCATCTGTTCTGTTCGTGCAATTAATTTACGCTCTTTCTATTATAACATGCCACAAAAGCCTGGCAACCATCTCATCATGATAATCACCAGACTTTTCATTCTTATCTATAAGACCGTAGAAGCGGACACATACTTCCTGATCTTTATGAAAATGAAGCAATCAGCTTCGGAATATAATTTGCAAGTGCAGAGACTGTCATTGCTAATGTAAAGAGATAACTGACTGTCATAAGAACCTGCAGTACTCTTGGTGCCTTCAATCCAGCCTGAACTTCTTTCTTCCAGAACATCAATGTGATGAAAAGACCTGCAACCGGAGTTGCGATTGATGTTGCGATGTTAGCAATGAAGATCAGCTGTGTCGGAGAACCGTCGTAGATGAAGCAGACTACACATGCAAATGCAAGTGTGATCATACATCCCCAGCGGATCAGCTTGGACTCAAGTGCAACGTCTTTGTCGAATCCTGCACTTAAAAGTACCATACCTCTCTGCGTATTACCGAGAAGTGAAGAGAATCCTGCTCCGAGAAGTGCAACTCCCATTACAATGTTAGAAGCTTTTCCAAGGAAAGGAACAAGAAGCGCTGCCAACTGTGCCGGTGCTTTAATCTGAATTCCCTGTGGATTCAGAACGATTGCTCCAACCAGCATGATTGCTCCGGAAATCAGGATAACTGATACAATATGTGCGATTGCATCCCATTTCATTGCTCCGTTAAATAAATCCTCTTTTTTCCACTTTTTCTCAGCACCGAGATATGTTCCATAGATTCCTGCTGTCACAGCTGCATTTGTACTGATATAAGCAAGTGCTGTTGTAAGACTTCCTTCCGGTACACTCCAGTGTGTTAATCCATGTCCCATTGCACCCCAGTCAGGTCCGCCGGTTGCAACCAGTGTTGCATAGAAAGCAAATATCATAGCAATGATACAAACTAAAATTCCTTTTTCTACTTTTGAATAAACACCTTTTGAAAAGTAAAGCACTGTAAGTACTGCCAACATGATCAGTGCTCCTAATTTCCAGTTGATTCCAAATACAAGGTTCATACCTGCACCTGTTCCGGAAATATTTCCAAGTGTAAAGAACAGGCAGGATAAGAATAATGCAACACCACAGAATCCAGATGCAACTTTTCCATAATAATGTCTGATCGCATGTAAGATTGGCATTCCTGTCAACATAGAAATACGGTAGGATGTCAGCATGAATGTAACACCCATGATCAGGATCGGTATAATCAGCCAGATCAGGCTGTATCCATAATTCGCACCAATCATTGCAGATGTTGTAATATTACCAGGTCCGATTACTACTCCGGTAAGGACAATTCCAGGACCTACACGTTTTAAAATTTCTTTTGCAGAAAGCTTGTTGACTTTTGATGGATCAAATCCATCTATCCCCAGATTTTTGTTATTTTCTGTCATGGCTCCTCCGTTCTAAGAGTGATGTCTGAAACATGATTTTTTCGTATATATTTCAGACACCACATCTATAGTTATATCATAATTTTCGTCTTATTTATCTTCGAACTGAGTCATATCAACTTCCGGAAGCTGGCTTCTCTCAAGTCCAAGAGCTACCCAGTCTTTTTCTTCCTGATTCAGCGGAAGAACCGGTTTTCTCATAAGTGCTGAAGAGAAGATTCCTCTCTGTTTCAGAGCTTCTTTCAATCTTGCATGTGCTTCACCTGATGGCTGTCCGCCTCCGTAGATTGCCTGGGAAATGTGGTAGATACGATCTGACCAATCCTGAGCTTCTTTTAATGTATGTTTGTCTGGGTTAGCAAATACTTCTCTTGCCGGGCAGATGATCTCCGGTACGCATCCTGCGAATCCGATCAGAGCTCCGTCCATTCCTGGGAACCAGCTTACGCACAGTGTCTCGTCGTGGCATGTGATAAGAGAAATGTCTGGGCACTCCTGACGAAGAAGACGTACATCATGCTCGTAGATAGATGTAACACGTGTTCCCATCTTGATACATTTTACATGATCGATCTCTTTGCACATTTTGATCAGTGTCTCTACCGGGTAGAAAGCTTTGCTTGTTGCCGGGTACAGGTGGATGATGATGTCGATGTCAGCTCCCTCTGCAACGTCTTTTACATACTCGAACGGTGCATCCGGGTTCATACCGAATCTCAGCCACATATGTGGTGGCATAAGAAGGATTCCGTCGGCTCCTGCTTCCTTCGCTTCTTTTGCCATCTCGATAGACTCTGCTGTGTTCTCACAGTTAACACCAGAGATGATTGTCATAACGTCTCCACACTCTTCTGCACAGATCTCTACAACACGTTTTCTCTCTGCTCTTGTAAGTCCTGTGATCTCTCCTGTATGTCCGTTACATACAAGTCCGTCCATTCCTTTTCCATAGAATGTTTTGATCCATCTTAAGTATGCTCTGAATTCTGGTTCGTTGATAGAATAATCGTCATTAAGCGGTACAGATACTGCTGGGAAAATTGTCTTGAATGTTTTTACTTTTGCCATTTTTATTGTCTCCTTTTTCTTCCGAATTTCATTATTATCAATTTCCAGAACTTTGCGCATTGTTCATTTTTCATATTACAAACGTTTGTTGTTTGCTATGTTTAGGTTATATCACACAATGCAACACCTGGTCAACGAATCAGGCCTCTCCTGCAATTTGTTGCATAAATCCAATTCATCTGCCATTTTCATGCAATTTATTGTGTATTTGCACAACAAACCGCATAAAGACTGAAAAATTAGTTTAAAAAGATAAGTTTAACGAAAAGGCAAAAAGGAAGCTGCCGCTTCGCAATTTTATTGTTAAAGCGGCAGCCTCCTCTAAAAGGCATATTTTATCTTATAATAACATGGCAGAATTATTGCAGTATGTTTCTTAGTCTTCGAACTGTGTCATGTCTACTTCCGGAAGCTGGCTTCTCTCAAGGCCGAGAGCTACCCATGCTTTCTCTTCATCGTTCAGCGGAAGAACTGGTTTTCTCATAAGTGCTGACTTGAAGATTCCTCTCTGTTTCAGAGCTTCTTTCAGTCTTGCATGAGCTTCACCTGATGGCTGTCCGCCTCCATAAATTGCCTGGGAAATGTGGTAGATACGATCTGACCAGTCCTGAGCTTCTTTTAATGTATGTTTGTCTGGGTTAGCAAATACTTCTCTTGCCGGGCAGATGATCTCCGGTACGCATCCTGCGAATCCGATCAGAGCTCCGTCCATTCCTGGGAACCAGCTTACGCACAGTGTCTCGTCGTGGCATGTGATAAGAGAAATGTCTGGGCACTCCTGACGAAGAAGACGTACATCATGCTCGTAGATAGATGTAACACGTGTTCCCATCTTGATACATTTTACATGATCGATCTCTTTGCACATTTTGATCAGTGTCTCTACCGGGTAGAAAGCTTTGCTTGTTGCCGGGTACAGGTGGATGATGATGTCGATGTCAGCTCCCTCTGCAACGTCTTTTACATACTCGAACGGTGCATCCGGGTTCATACCGAATCTCAGCCACATATGTGGTGGCATAAGAAGGATTCCGTCGGCTCCTGCTTCCTTCGCTTCTTTTGCCATCTCGATAGACTCTGCTGTGTTCTCACAGTTAACACCAGAGATGATTGTCATAACGTCTCCACACTCTTCTGCACAGATCTCTACAACACGTTTTCTCTCTGCTCTTGTAAGTCCTGTGATCTCTCCTGTATGTCCGTTACATACAAGTCCGTCCATTCCTTTTCCGTAGAATGTTTTGATCCATCTTAAATATGCTCTGAATTCTGGCTCGTTGATTGAGTAGTCGTCGTTAAGTGGTACAGATACTGCTGGGAAGATTGTCTTGAATGTTTTTACTTTTGCCATTTTTATTGTCTCCTTTTTCTTGTATGAGATAACATGATTTTTAATGTTTCCTAACAATGCGCATTGTTCATTTCTTTCTATGCAAACGTTTGTTGTTTGCTATGATTAGGTTATATCACACAAAAAAGAGACGGTCAACAAAATAACCGTCTCCTGCAATTTGTTGCATAAATCAGATAAATAATGGCTTTTACTGCAATAAGTTTCCAACAAAATTCATTTTATCCGTGATACTCTCCATTATACTGGATCAATGTAATATCTTCTACATTCGTGATCTTCCGGATCTTCTCTGTGAAATTAAGCTCATTCTGGCGGCAGAACACTTCAACCGCCATCTCTGTCTTCTCTCCACGCATCGTCTTTGACTTTATGAAATATTTCATTTTTCCAAAGCTGCGGATAATTTCATCACCTGCCTCATCTCCCTGATAATGAATCACTGCGATATAGATCCTGCCCTTCTGCTGCTTATGATAGAACAGAAAGATCATCGCGATCATCACTACTGCCGCGATCAGAGCCAGCACATACATTCCTGCTCCGGTCGTGATACCTGTCGTGATTGCCCAGAAAAGATAGAGCAGATCCATCGGATCCTTCACCGCCGTACGGAAACGTACGATAGACAATGCACCGACCATACCAAGGGAAATCACGATATTCGTACTGATCGCCAGAGTAACCATGCAAGTGAGAAGTGTCATGCCGACCAACGTAACCGCAAAGCTCCGAGAGAAGATCACCCCTACATAAAACTTGCTGTAAACCATATAGATCACCGCTCCGAGAAGCAACGCCACGATCAGCGAAATTGCCATCTTCTGTGCATTAAAACTATCAAATACGCCGGATTCCAGCACCGACTTCTTAATCATATCTTGTACACTCATAATCGTTTTCTCTCCTGTGTTTCATTCCAATATTCAAACCCATGTAAGTACTGTGACTTTTCATAACAGAGTATATATTTCGATACTGCTGTGAATTCCTGTGCATTTGGCGGAAGCAGATCACGCACGATCTGTGGAAGCATCTCTGTGAATTTCACTTCCATGACCAGCTTTCCCGGTTCCAGCACAGACAGTGTCGGAAGAGACGGATCAAAGATATCATAACTTCCGACCGCCGCACGCACATCACTGTCAAATGTAATCCTGACTGTCCCCTCGTCCATGATCCACGGTACACGGTCATAGTCAACGATTGTGCGCGGACGCATAAGATTGCTGACGCATTCCACATAAAATTCTCTGCACAATGGATAGGGACTCTTTAATAAAAATTGATAATCCCCATCAAGAATCCTGTAGAATTCTTCTTTTGTCAGCGGAGCGCTTTCTTTATAAATATAACTTCCGAATTTCTTCTTCCGCTCCAGTTTGATTGAACGGTCACTACAATCATAAATACGGATCCTATATTTTTTTCGCATCAGAACACCAGATTCCTTTTCCGCATAAGCGCTGTTGAAATAATCTTCAAAATAAAGACTGCGGATCATATAACCGTTTCCCTTTGCATTTGGATCTTTTTTCAACAAATGCTTCATCCTCAGCTCCAGCAGTTCTTTCTCACTGGTACTGATCAGATATTTCCACTCATTACGGAAGCGTTCTTTTGATAAATCATTCTTCATAAATATCTTCCTCAACATTTTGTCCGCCTGTAATGTAGAAGCATTTCATACCATAGTTTTTCCCATCATCGGTTACATAATAATCAAATGCATCCTGCGTCTTTCCGGATTCGTTTGTCGCACGGACACGGACGAAATACTGTCCGTCTGACGGAACCGTAGTTTCTGCTTCCGGAATTTGAATATTATCCTGCCGAAATACAATCTCATTGAACTGATAGTCTTTCGCCAGTTCAACTGTATAAGTAATCGTCTCCGCATCAAAATCATAGGATGCATCCCAGTTCAGCTTCAAGGTATTTCCCTCGATTACCGGTACTCCAATATAAAATGGCATTGGTTTTTCCAGACTCTCCTTATAAAGCTCATAATTTTGTTCCACCTCGGAAGGGATCGCCGCTGCAACTGTATCATATTGAGCTTCGGTCAGCGGTGCATTCATCTGGTCCGGCATCTGATACAAATACTTCTGCGTCACTGTGCGATATTTCTCTATCATACCGCTGATCCGCTCTACGCTGAGATAGGATCTCAGATCCTGAATTGCCGCATCAAGTTCCTCACGAAACTCCTCGGACTGCAGACATCTCTGAAAAAGAACATTTCCCCAGTAATTACTGATTCCACATTCCCAGCTTCCCTGATCGGAACGATTTTGAATACTATATTCCGTTCTCATAAATGATCCATCATTGTCCCACGCAATCAAATACCAGGTATTTGAATTCTGTGGACTATATAAATATGTATTACGGTTCTGCGTATCTACATTCCCGGTCAGGATCTGATATGCCATCCAATACGTCAGATTTTCTCTGTCAAAATATTGATCCAGGATATTAGCAATCGATTTTGAATTATCATTCAGATCCGTAAGCATATCGATCAATTTCGTATGGTCAGAATCTCCCTTGATCTCCAGAAGCTTTTCAAATGCTGTCTGATCATAGGTCGGATCGTCTTCTTTTTTTATCACATCTTCATAACGGTAAAACTCAAATGAATTGATCTTATACAACTGCCCATTTGAATCCATTCCATGATTCTTCATTCCCGTCTTGTTGAGCTGCTCCACCTGCGTATACAAACCATAATCCTGGAATTCTGTGCTGTTCCCTTCGGTGAGATCTCGCACATACAAATGTACGAACTGGGTTCTGAGAGACATCAACTGTGGGATTCCCTTCAAAAGATCATAAGACAGCTTATTGCGGAAACGCATTCCCTCTGTCTGGTGTTTATTCAGATTGATCGTACGTTGTCCTCGCCAGGTTCCTTTATTCTTTTTCAGCTCTATCTTATAATTTTTCTGTGCATTACTGCTTGAAGTCTGCCCTCTGATCTGCACCGTCGCATTCGGCACACTTTCACCGTAACCAACCTCTCCACTCTGTGGACCAGACTCATCTCCAACCTGGAGGAGCGCCGCTGTCTGGTAACGGTCTACTCCCATTTTGTCATAATCATAAGCCGAATAACTGTTGATTTCCTTCCAGGTATGATTCGTACCCTCCGAAGAATTCCCTTGAGAAACCGTAAGATACATTGTCACAACACTCGTCTCGTCATCATTTTCATAGAGGCTGTCCTTATCTCGAAGATGAACGTCATTGATATCCTGTGTCTTGGCCTTTTCTATTGTTTCTTGTTGCTCTGTCTTTGTTTCTGAAGCATTCCCTGTTTTCCCCAAAGCTGTACATCCCGTCAGGCAACAGGACATTCCTAATAAAAGGGCACATCCCAGTGCAATTGATTTATAATTTTTCAAGCTCGTCTCCCCTTTCTATTTTCTCTTCCAGAAAACATCCTAACCGTGTGAAAAATCCTGTTTTATCTTCCGCCACGATTGGTTGTACACTCAAAATATAATACGGAAGTTTTTTAATAAAATATCCAAGCCGCAGCGTACAGATCAGAAAGAATACTGCACTTCCAAGTAAAAATCCAAAGCCATAGTATACTTGCGGGAAAAATAGAGATATACAGGTAAATCCTGTCGTACACGCCGCAAACATTCCTGTTGCATATAATGCTCCTTTATAATCTGTAAAATACAGCAGGATCAGCATCATTGTATTAGCAACCGCATAAAGTCCATAACCGACACACAGTGTCCTGAAATAGCCTTCCATAAGATCATTAAATCCAAGCGGAAGATAGGTCAGGAGAAGCTGTCCTACAGAAAGCGCCAATGCCGTTGTAAGAAGCTGCTTCAGTGCCGTATACTTCAGCTCCATATTCAAAACTTCTTTCATCTCGTTTCCTGCCTGTAAAATATCTTTAATTTCTCCTCTGTCATTAAACAGACTGTAGTAATTCCTGTATTTCGGATAGAAATTCACTTCCACCGACACAACGAAATTAACTGTCGTTATAAGAATCGTCAGATATGCGATCATTGCAGGGACATCGTGATACGGAGCACCATAGAATAACCCCTGTACATGTACATGGATCGGACTACACCACATAATAACCAAATGTGCAAAAAGTCCGATATTCGTAAACAAGCCTATAAAAGCAAGCGGAAGGAATTGATCCACCCAGCGCAGAAAGAAAAATGCACTGCTCTCACTCTGTGGAAAATAACGGTATAGCAGTGTCACGTCCCACAGAAGCATGATCCCATATCCGATCGTTACAGCAATCATCATTGCCTCTACATGTGGAATTCCGATCAAAACCAGTAGAACTCCAATCAAAAGCGACACTGTCACTGCCGACACAAACGATAGAAGTATCCCTTTATAATCCTTTATCGCGGTCAGATAACTCATCGCATTCCATGTGACGATCAGTTCTCCGAAAAACTCCAGACACAAAAACTGATCAATCAGATTGATTCCGGAAAACAAAAGAAAGATTCCGTACATGATTCCACCGACAACAAGCAGAATCGTTGTCGATCCCCAGAAGGAAGGGAGCACTGTTTCATGTCGTTCTTCATACAACATATCCGCAATATATCTCGTTACAACCATAGAAAAGAAGCTTGTCACAGTCAGCGAAGCGAGAAGTGTATAAGTAATCATACAGTTTAAAAGCTCCCGGTTATGCCTTGTCGCACCGGTATGATCACAGATAAAGGTAATCCCAACCAACAATACAATACCAAGCAACATCGGACCTGTACAGATAATTCCGGCATATCCATAGGCTTTCGCAGTCGATGCAATTCCACTTTTCTGGAATAATTTCTTTAACTCAAATCCGATTCCGGCCATCTGCTTCTTCCACCTCCCGATACATTTTCCGATACTTTTCAATCATTTCTTCTTTTCGATAATACGCCTTTACCCGTTTCTGTGCATTTGCGCCCATACGAAGTCTTCGCGTTCTGGAAGCACACATCTGATCCATTGCCTGCGCAAGTCCCTCACGATACATTGGCGGAACACAATATCCTACGGATCCATAACAGTCCTCCTCGTTCCCGTCCAGAAGTTCCCTGCAACAGCCCACATCCGTAGTCACACAAGGACGCCTTGCGGCAAATGATTCCAGGACAGACAACGGCTGTCCTTCTGATATACTCGTCAAAATTGTAAAATCCAGCTTTTCCATATAGGAGATAATATCCACACGGCCTGTAAAGATCACATTTTCCAAATGTAACTGATCGACCAGCGCATAGCATTCCTGAGCATACTCCTCATCATCAACGCCACCCATAATATGGAGCCGCACATGATCTCTTTTCGTACACAGCTCATAAAACGCATAAATCATTGTCTTGATATCCTTGATCGGCGCCAGACGCACAACTGCGCCAATATCAACCCATCCGTCTTCTTCTTTCAACGGAATAGAAGAGAGTCGTTCGTAATTGATTCCATTCTCAACTACACGACATTTTTCCTTGTCACATCCCATCTGAATCTGTGCAAGCATAGCATTGGTAAACAACGCTGAGACAGAAAAGGCTCTCGTATAAATAATATCCGACAACATATAAAAGAAGGCGATCCACTGCTTTTTAAATGCCGGCTGTACCCATTTTGCACGGATGATCTCTTCTTCACGCTCTCTTGTATAAATTCCATGCTCCGTCAAAAGCACTTTCTTCTTATAGACATATCCGCCGAGACACGCAAGAAGTCCTCCGTACCCCGTACAGATCGCGTGATAAACATCTGCCTTAGGCACTTCACTTCCCATCAGATAAAGAACCGGAAGCAGCATAGAGCGCATCGTGTGAAATGCATCCGCAAACGGAGTATATGGATAATCTTTTATACAGCACTCTGTCAATATATTCAAAAACTCTTCACTTTTCAAAAAGGACATCGGGTTCAGTTTCTGGTCATAATAGAGGTGAAACAAAACCTCCCAGTCCGGACGTTTGCACAGCATCAGCTCCTTTAAGCTGTTCTTTTCTTCCTTCGTAAAAGCATGAAGCATTTTCCCTGAATCCTTCAGCCTCAGAGCATCATCCAGGAAAACCTCATGGACCTCGACGACATTTTCAGGAAGTTCGTAGACAAATTTCCCTCGATCCTTCGCATTTGCTCCGATTACCCACAGAACAAACTCATGCTCTTTCATTTCATTGATATACTGATGCATCCATGTGGATACACCGCCAAACACATAGGGATAACATCCCTCTAATATAAGACAGATTCTCACAACTAACTCCTTATCTGCCGCATTTTACTGCTTCGTATTTTATTCTGTTTTCTCGATGGTTACAGTCGGCTCCTTTGCCTTGAGCAAATAGAGGTTTCCGGTCAAATGCGTAAGTTTTCCTCCCGAAACATCTCCCGGTGTTCCTTCGTTAATCCGCACCATAAAATACACTTCATCATAAAAATTGTCGAGTTCCAGTCTGATCTCCTGATCTGTCACTGTCTTTGTAAATGTGACCGCTCCATAGCGCTGGATCGCGCCGGACAGTTCCGAACCTGTAAGCTGTCTCAAGGACGGTGCTGAATCATCCAGCCAGTCCATATAATCACTTAAGTTCCCTTTCAATTTTTCCCAGCCAAGTGCCGCACCACGATCTTCGTCCAGAAGATCATCCGGATGTATAAAATGGCTGTTCACAAAATGCATGTTCAATTCAGACAATGCTGCCATCTTCATATAGCTATCAATGATCGCACCTGAAATGATACGAGGCTGTTCCACAATACCATCCTCCGCCACTTCAAATTCCTGCACATAAGCAAACTCACCGGTGAAATAGTTACTGGCGATCGTCCTGATCTGCGGAAAATCCTCTGCAAGCATTCTCCTACCTTCTGCCGACAATACATTGGACGGTGGTACATAAACCGACATCGATGTGCTTGGAAATATTTTATCGCCAAATCGTACCAGTTCCTTTACAGCTTTTTTCATCGCCGACTGATTTTTCCAGGTGTCATATGGAAGCACATCGCCATAGTCCGTATTTGGGAGGCTTAACGGCTGATGATTGTATCCATGATATCCGAGCTCCCCGCCCTGATGGAGCAACATATTTCCAAAATATTCGAAGCGTTTGGTATCTTTCTGCTTCTCGATCGTCCCGTCTGTCGCATCCCCATAGTTCTCAATCATCACACCTGTATAACGGATACCATGATCAGAGGCAAGTTCCAGCATGTCCGGCCACCATACGTTCATATAAAACTCGCTGATGCTCATCTCATAATCACGTTTCACATAAGTACCGTCTCCATTTGGAACCGGTGACGGGAAATCATCCAGATAAAAGGTTGATCCATTGATCACCGGATAGAGACCGACATCCGTAAGAAGACTGTAAGACGCTGCATAAAATCCACGGACTGACTTCTCATACAATCCAAAATTATCTACTACAAACTTTCCTTTTCCATATTGATTTTCCCAGATTACCGGCTGACCGTTTTCATCCTCTACCTGTGCATGAACCTTCGCCTGCTCACTCAGCTGCACTGCCCAGGCAGAATCATATGGATCTGTGATTTCATAAGCCTGCCCGCCGCCAAGCATAAAATCCGGTTCAAAATAAATACTGTCTACAACCGTATTTTCATAACCTGAAGAAATAATTCCAAGCTTCTGTTCTATTATCGACGTATATGCCGTTTTCTGAAGAGTCATCGCAAAGAGTGCATTTCCACCTTCCGAAACCCAGTCACACAGTTCCAAAAGTTTCTCTTTCAATGGACTGATATCACTTAATAATACAACCACTGTTTCATACTCATCATAGTCAGGGATCACAGAATCACTCTTCAGATCGACTACGTCCGTCCCAACCTTCATATCTTTAAATATTTGCTGAAACTGTGTCCAGGCCTGTTCACTTGCTTCATCCGCACTGTTGCGAAGGACCAGACAGGTCTTCGGCAATGACTTCACAGCCGTCTGTTCGGTGACTACCTCTTCTCGATCGAGATACGCAACTTTTCTATTCTTTTCTGTATATTGAATACCACTTCGTTCAGCAAAAAGAACAACTGCCATCATCATAAAGACGCACAGGATTACTAACATGCTTTTAAACGGAAATGTTTTCAATGATTTTAATCTAACCAAAAATCCAATGCCTCCTTACTCTTGGAAGACAGATAAATGTGTTCCTCCTGCATCTGTCTTAAACACTTCTGCAACTCGGATGCCATTTTACGTTCCGCCAGATACTGTATCTTCAGAGTCCAGAATTCTTCTCTGTGATGCCATTTCTGATCCATAAGTTCCAGAATTTCTCCCGCCTGAACATAATCTCCGTTTTTCATCAGATTTTTAAACAGGCACACACATGTATGGAGCGTTGCTTTTATCTTCAGCTTTTGATTCAAAAGCCGGATATAACGAACTCGCTGTTCTTTCTCCATCTGTGCTTCCAGAATCCCCTGATTCAGATATTCTTCCATAAAATTACAATACTGATTCAGAACTTCGGGATCATTCGGAGATGCCGCATACAGTTTTTCCAGTTTCTGCAACCGGAAGTCATACTCCTTAGAAAGCTCAACCATAGCTGTGATCGCATAATGAACCACCTCTACATCTTCGTTCATACGAGCCTGTTTCAGAATGTCCATGTATTCTTCCGGATCGTCGTTTAGCACATCCATGATCAGCTCACGTCGTACCCCCGGCTTATTGATCAGAAGTGCTTCCTCCAGCGGAACAATCTTCTCATCCATATCCGAAGCTGCCTGAAAAATATTTTTATAAATCTCTTCATTCACACGAAGCTTTTCCACTCCCGGCTCTATTCTATTGTCTCTTTTCGTCAGCCTCTGCAAATGCAAAAGCAGCACACATATCGTCCCCCAGAAAGGAACAAAGACTACAAGTCCGATCAGATATTTTTTCACTTTCAGAAAATGTGTCTTTATCCCCATCCAGACCAACACACAACAAACAATATGTAATAGGATCAGAAGTATCCCAAGCACTGTTTGAATCATAATATCTCTCCCACAAATATGCCGGTCACAATCTGTTGCGACCGGCAATAATTCTTCGCTTCTCTTTCTTTTCTCACTTAATCCGCACTCTCGACAGCATCGATTTCATGACATATAAATCCGCCCTTCTCCAGTCTTGCGAGAATGATCGGCAATACTTTCCTGTCCGTCTGCGAAAGAATGAGAAACAGCTCTTCTTTTTCAGAAATTCCCCAGACATCATTTTCACGGACAGACTTCTGCAGCACTGCATCCGCCTCTGCAAGTGACATCTGCGGATAATCCAGCTTTAGAAGCGTATAGGATGCCAGCTGTTCTTCTCTCATAGCATGAAATGAATACAATCGTTCTTCAAAATACTCTGGTTTCAATGTACTTGTACCTGCCACATACTGCCTGCTCTTAACCGCTTCCTGGTATTCCAGCGCACGCAAAAGAGCGGTCTCCACCAGACCACTGAGAACCTGGAACAAATTCAGATAATAAAGAGAAAGCTGCTCGCCCTTTACATCCTGAATAAAAATCAGCATCACGAGCTCTCCGTCTTTTTGAATTCCTTTTATACACATTGGATATCCTTCCAGGAACTCCCGGTTTACCCATACATTTCCGGCTTCTACTGCCTCATTTGCCTCCAGATAATCCTTCATACAAATAGAAGTGGCAAACACATCTTTCATTCCTTGTGATGCGATCGTAAGTCGTCCGAACTGCTTTTTCTTTCCCACCGAATAGATTGCAATCGTATGATTCTCAAGAACAGATTCCATCACATGAAGCGTTTCGATAAAAAGATCCTGCGGAAGAAAGACATCAAGTTTTTTCGTAATGTCAAAAATCTTACCAAAACTGTCTCGACTTCCCAGAATCTGCTTCTTGTACTGACGCTTATCCCGAAGCGTCTCCTGATACATTTCCCGCGCAAATAAAAATTTATCCAAAATAAGCTTATTTTCCGCTTTCATAAACCGAACATTCTCAGTATTCTTCAATCGTACATATCCACAGATTGCGCTGACAGCGAAATAAAAGATAAATGGAATCCAGTTCGACGGTTCATAAAAAAGTGTTGTCCATCCGATTCCAGTCTTTGCATATGCCACCAACAGCGAAAGGGATTCCAGTCCTGCTGATGCAAGTCCATAATTAATACCGTATAAACTGCTGAACAGCACGATATATACCAGCCGCAGATCGATCATCTCAAACTGCACCTGATTCCCTGCCACTCGGTTCAGTACCTCGAACACAAAAAATGTGAGCAACAGCTCGATGATTCTTACAACTGTCGCATGACTGTTGAGAAAGCTCTTCAAAGCATCTATCTTTCGGATCTTATAATTTGTCTTCTGACAATACTGTGCATATATTTCCGAGAGATCTTCCAAAAAAGAAATCTTCGGAAACCAGCCATATTCATTCCTCAATATCTTGTCAGTGACTATTCTCTCCTGAATCATCGCATCTGCAAGATATGTAATGTGTGCGAATGGAAATATCTGCTTAAGCTTTTCTCCGAGCTGTTCAAAGGTAAAATGAAACACTTGCGGAATCTGAAGATAAGTACTCTCCTCATTCCAGTTATCAAAAATCTTATATAACAGGTCCGCAAGATCACTCAACGCAAGAAAATACATTTCCTGAGATGGTGCTTCTTCAAAGAGGATCGACTTTTGATTGAGTGCTTTCGAAAATAATTGAAAGAAATAATCCTCCTCGTAAGTGCCGGAATAAAGGTACGGCGCACGCAGAATCTTAACAGAAATCTGATGCAGTTCGCAATACTGCCTGCAGAACTCCTCTACGGTACGAACCATTAATGTCTTTCCGGTCGTTTCTTCATACAAACCCTCCGGACCGGTAATATACAGCAGTCGTGAATTCGTATTTCCTTTATAATAATGTAATACTTTACGTAAAGTCTCAAGCTCACCGTCTTTCTTCCCATGAAAGGTGAGATAATTAGAAAAATAAATCACACCCTCAAATTCATAAGTCTTAAAGATATCTTCAAATTCCTTCTCTGCATGTGGCATTGGATGCACCGATATCCCTTTGCGACGATCTGATTTTAATGCAGTCTCTCCAAGCAGGAGAATCTGACACTCCGGGAAGGCTTCCTTAATAAATTCAGTTGTGATATATCCGATGTTTCCAGTTACTAATAATTTCATAAGATGATAGCCTCATATTATTCATTTCCTTTAGTATAACATTTTTCCTTTCAGATTAGAATAGACTAATCTTATACAAATTATAGCTGATTGAGCGCCATTCTATAACAAAATTCACTATGGTAAAACATTGAAGTCACACCGCACCGTCACCCTGTTCTTTCCATCCAGCGTACAGGTGAACAAACTCAGCGCCCACTCTCCGCTTGTCATATCTTCCACACTTTGTGGAGTCAATGCTTCTACCACCGCCACTTTGTATTCGAACCGGTTTCCGGCTGCATCTGTGAAGATTACCTCGTCACCGGTCTCAAGTTCTTTTAACTTTCCGAAATGTGTTCTGTAATTGTGTGCCGCGATCACAAGGTTATCCAGATAAGCACTTCCCGAATAACGGCAAGGTGCTTTCTTCAAAAGTGGGTAGCTCCATTTGCTCAATACCGGAAGCTTCAGATCAATCTCTGGTATCTCAAGCACTCCGATGCATGCCGCGCCGTCCAGATCTTCTAATGCGATCTCCGGCATCTCCATCTCCGGATTCAGCTGATAATCCGGTATCTGTCCGTCAGATTCTTCTGCCTGCTCTCCCTTATCAGAAATGTTCTGTTTCTTGTCTCTATATTCTTCCAACAGCTTCTCTCTGCTTTGCTCTGCCCGATAACCATCCCAGAAATTGTATGCAGAAAGAGCAAGGGCTGCTGCGAAAAGCAGCAACCCTGTGATTGTAAATATCTTTCCTATCTGATTCTTTTTCTTCTTGCTCATCAATTCTTCTCTTCTTTTCTATCCCGTAAAACTCTTCCCACCAGCAGACAGGTCGCACCTGCAAACAAAAGCACAAGTACCGGCCACCAGAGCTGTCCTGTCTGTGGAAGCTTGTCTGATGTTTTGTCTGATGTTTTGTCTGTCGTTTTATTTGTTGTTTTATCCGTCGGCTTCTTCGATGGTGGATTCACTTCTCCATCCGACTTTCCCGGCTTCTTTGCTGTATTTGTCAAGACAACTGTATTTCCTTCACGCACAACAGCAACGGTATACCCATTCGGGACCTCTGCCTCTGACACGCTCCAGCGCATCAGTGTAGAAAGATTCTTCCATGTATAGGACCACTGGTTTTCTTTCGTAAGTGTCTGACGGTCAACGACCTTTGTCTTCCCTTCTGCATCTGTCTGTAACAAATCAACCGCGATAGAATCCGGGCGATCCTTCTCCTGATCCTGCTTCCATACCTTCAATACATGAACCTTCGTCTTCGGTTCTTCCGGTTTGTCATTCTTCTCGAACTTTAGAACCGCTGTTACCTGATACGGATCTGTCCCTTCTGAAGTTCCCTGCGAACCATCCGGCAATGCGATCAATGCTGTCTGTGGCTCATAGATTTGTGTCTTGCCATCTTCCTGCAGCTCTGTTGTCTGTCCCAGCACAAGATAAAGTCCCCGATTAAGCTCTGTAAAACATACTTTCCTGTCCGAACCTGATACAAGCACTGCATCTGCTGTGATTCCATCACGTCTGATATAGTCCGCCAGTGCATCCGCTGCACCCTGCCATCCCTCCTGGCTCTTCTGCTCCAATGAGACCGGATACTTCCGGAATCGTTCCGTCAATGTAAAGCTTCCTGACTCCTCATACTCTGCCACACGGTACAGAGACAATTCCATCCCCTCAACCGGGCAGACAATCGAAATACTTCCCTTCTGTGTACTCTCTTCTTCCGCTGCCAGAACCGGACTCCCCTTTGAGATTCCGAGCATCCCAGTCAGAGCAATGAGAAACGTCAGCACATATATCATATAATTCCTGTCTCTGTGGCAGATTCTTTTCTTTGGACTTCGCATGTTCTCCCTCCCACTGATTGATTTATTTCTTATTCTTTTTCTTCGAACGACTAGCGGACCAATCCGCTACAAGGAAACTGATGATTAAAAGAGGAATGGCAATACATACTGCAACCAGTATACTACTTACCTTCGCCGCATCTGATGTAACTCTCACATCACTTCCTGCACGATTCTCGATCCTGTGTCCACGTACCAACAAACGATGCGTATTAATACCATAAGGCGTACAAGTAAATAAAGTACATAAATCCTGTCCTTCCTCAATCTGAAGAAGTCCATAATCCTCCGGCTCTACAATCGCAATCTGATCCACCTCATATGTCAATACCTGATCATATACATGAAGCGTGAAAATGTCTCCCTTCTTCAATCGATCCAGCTTTGTAAAAAGCTGTGCACTCGGAAGTCCTCTGTGCCCGGACAAGACACAATGCGTTCCACTTCCGCCTACCGGCAAACTGGAGCCTTCCAGATGCCCTATTCCAACCTGCAAGACTGACTCCTCTACCGTATGATAAATAGCAAGTTCACAACGAATCTCAGGAATCTCAATGTACCCCATCATCCCCGTACCATCCGCATTCAATAAACTTTTGTAAGTATTCAGTTCTTCTTCCGTCGGTGTGAAACGCCCGGCATTCGATAAAAGGGCTTCATTATATGCCTTCGCCGCATCAATCGCATCCTGCTTTTTCTTTCTGCTCATCTTTTCCATCGCATCCGAATAATTTGCAACGGCCTTCGTCTGATGCAATGAATTCCAATAATTACTCACTGTTGGATACAACAGTAAGGACAGGCCTGTAACAAAAACAATCACGGTAATAATCGTTGATATCTGTTTTTTCATCTTGCTCTTACAACCCTCTCCTTACTGTTGTAAAGGGAATGCTTCCCATTCCCCTTACAACAAATTTAATCCTGTTACTGTTCACACTACGTGCGATTAGTAACTATTCTTTCTTTATTTAGAGTCTGTTCTCTTCTTTGCAATCAGTACAACACCAGAAATAAGTACTAATAAAGCTCCTGCGATGTAGAATACAGTTGTACCCATACCACCTGTGGATGGAAGGAGGGAGCCGGATTGGTTGAGTATTTTAATATCTCCACTGTTCACAGTATTATCTACTAGTATTACGTTTTGTTCTGATACCTTAATTAGTTTCGGCTTAGCCAATTTATTATATCCCTTTGGAGCTTCTATTTCGGTTAAATAGAATTCACCATGAATTCCTTTTATCTTAAATTTACCATTCTCAACAGTTTCTATTGTATCAATTGTACCAGTTTCACCTTTTTTAGCAACTCTATAAATGTCATAATCGTCTTGCGCTGTTTCTTTCACAAATTTAATTTTATTTTCTCCTTTTTCATCTGTACTCAAAGTAAACTTTGCTTTTGCTAGACCAACCTCGGAACCACCTTTTTCTGTATATTTAAACACCGGAATTTGATAAGTATATGTATTTGTTATTGATTCAGTTGTATTTTTTGAATCTCCATAGCTTAACCATGTAGCATTTTTATTACCTGAATTATCCTCTGCATTATGCCCTATAAATGCATTTTCATTTAACACTGCTTCATAAGTCACAACAACTTCTGTATCAGCAGCCAAATTTTTATAAAACTGCTCTGTGAACGTAATATGAAATGTACATGCATTTTCATCTGTTCCCTTTTTATCACCAAACGTCACTTCATAATCGGTACCTTTTACATATTCCGTATTTCCATTTTTCACTTTTCACTTTTATAGAATCTTGGCTAAGTGTGAATCCTCCATCCATTTTATCATGCAGAATATAATTTTCAGCACCCACTTTTGTAGTAATAGTGGTTTGGAACTTAACTGTATCTCCTATATTTGCAAAGTTTCTATCCTGCCACTTAGCACTTTCCGTCGTACCCGTAGCTTCATTATAAACCAACTTCGTTACTGTAGGAATTTCATTCTTTTCTCTAATCGTTACATCTGGATTTGTTGTATCAAGACTACAAAGTGCACCTGCACTTGAATCTACTAAATAGTAACCAAGTGGAAGATCCTCAAATGTCAATGACACTTTTTTTCCAGTTTCACCTGTTGCAGGCTTTTCATGTATGTCGTTGGTCTCATCAAATACTGTCTCGCCCACATTAGCTGTCGCATATTTCAGTGCTTCCTGTGCTAATTCTGCTGCTTTCGCTTCATTCATCCCAAGCTTCCAAGTTACATATCCATTCTCATTAATATCTACATACTCAGAACCTTTACCAGGCTCTTCAAAGAAGGCCTTCCATCCCTGTGCTGGTTTATAAGAATAAAGCCCTTCATCTTTTCCAGCTGTACTCGGCTCAGGCTTATAACTATCTAATGTTAAAATCTTATAAATTTTATACGTCTGACCAGCTATTGCATTACTAATTGTGATACTTCCTGTTTCACCTTTTCCTGCTTCCGCAGCTCCTACCACGCTACACATTCCTAACACCATCATAATTGAGAGCATTATGGCAGTAATCTTCTTAATAACCTTCATTTTTCTTCCTCCTTGTTTTTCCGTTACCCCCCCCCCGATTTTTTCAGGTCAGGGAAACACACTCTCTTTTGTTATTTTTTTGTATATCTTAACAGCATACGCAGGCTTGCATAGAGCATTAATATTATTCCTGCTAATCTGTAAAGAAGAGTTCCACAACTGCCGGTTGTCGGCAGCATTTTTGTATGGCTTTGATTTGTCACCGTTACTGTATTACCACACTTAGCAGCATTATTAGAATATGTTACTATATACTGCTGTTTGTTTATTGTTGCTTCTAGTGAAGCTTTAATCGGTTTTTTGTTGTCATCCAACTCGAATACATAATATGTTGTATTTAGCTCTTGGTTCTTAAACTTTGCTGTCTTCACTCCCGCGTCACCCGGACTATATTCAATAGAAACTATTTCCAGTGGATCACCATCTCCATTAGCATTGTTATAAAGACCAAATCTATAGGTTCCACTTACTGGATTGCGAGAAGTTCCAGCTGCGTCATTGATAAAGGCTTTTTTAACAATAATTCCTTTTTGAGCATTATAAACATCCAGATTAAATGACTGTAAATCATATGCGATCTTATATTGATTTGGGTTATTCTCCTTTTCACGATAATTAATATACTGTTCTACTCCCTCTGAGTATTGTCCGGATTCTTCCTTTTTTACACACATAGTATAATATGATGCCTCATCACGAATATATCCGTCTATCGTTTCCATCTCTTTCACTTCATAGATCGTATTGTAATTCAGCTTCGTAGTTTCTACGGTATAAACCCCATCTGCATTTGTCGTTCCGCTTGTAACTTCGCTGTCTAGTTTGCGTTGAATCTTATCTCCCACTAATTCACATTCATAAATGCTAAATTTAACACCTTGCAATTTATTACTCATATCATCCTGATCAATCTTATTAATTGTTAAAGGAGGATGTGTTGTACTTTCGGTGCTGCCACCTGCATTCAACGTATAAGAATAATTTTTAATTGTATTGGTTGCTCCTCCGCCAGCAGAATATGATTTCCAATAAACTTCATTCGTAACATTTACTTTCTTACCAGTATCCGGTGCAACATCTATTGTTGCTGAATAAGTAATTTCAACTGGTGTTTTATCTGGGATTTCAATTTCAATGATCTTAGTCTCCAGACTATATTTTGGAGTTATTTTAACCTCACTATCATCTGTTAGATTTCTGGCGTGAAAAGAATCACCAACCAAGCTTAAATTGTCACCCAGCTTATCAACTATAGTTAATTTTTCTCCATCATCTGTTAATAATTGCTGACCACGTGCATTTGCAGTAATAGTGTAAGTCAGACGTTGGCTTGTACTTGCTGCTGACATTGTATAATTACTTTTATCCGTCAGGTTATTCTTTTTCGTCAGATTGTTGTCGCTGAGCGTTGCATTCGCCGTGGCTGTGGATATATTCTTTGTTCCGTCTGCATTTTGTAGCGTAACTTTATTGGTAAATGTTTTTCGTTCGCCACCAAGTAAAACATTTTTATCCGTTACTCTGCAGACAACCTGTACATCGACGGAGTAATCATCTACAATTTTTCCGGCTTTGAATTCTCCAAGTTCAATCAATGCCTGTTTTCCGTTTTTATTTACATAATAAATGGTTTCCTGGTTTTTTTTACTGCGGTCAGTGGTAGTAAAATTGCTTTTTCTTTCCCACTCTCCACCGAGTCCTGTAATTTCTTTTGATGCAATATCCTGTGCTTCATTTCCAGGCCATTTGATACGGATATATGCAAGCTCCATACCATCCGGAATTTCTTCCAGAACACGATAAGTTCCTTGCAGTTCACCGGTATAATTCACTTTAAATGCCCATGCTGCATATACACCACTTGTCAACAGATTTGTGCAAATTCTGCTTGTATCACCTTTATCTTTTCCAGGCTCAATAACCTTAACAGTACCATTAGTACCATCAGTACGATCATATTCAAAGGTCTGACCTAGCTCTTTTAGAATATCCCCTCCATTATAAAGTCTTTGCTCCGCAGAGCCCATTGCTCTTTGCTCATTTTCACTTTTCCCTGAATCAATGATAAATAATCGATTCTCATATCTTTTCGGTTCACGGTATTCCTCTGGTAAATCCAACGGTTCTGTTCTGACAATAATATACAGATTTTGATTTTCTCCAAGTTCAATATCCTTCTTTGCCTTAATGAACATATCATTAAATCTGCCATTATGCTCACCATTATCAAATCCATCTCTGTTGCCGTTATAAGATAGTTCAAATAACTCATTTATTTCTTTCTTACTAGCTGTATTGGCTTGTTGAAATTCCGCAAAGTTTTTATATCTTGTTTCTATTCCATCTAAATTGCCTTGATAGGCTCCGACTATTGATTCTCCATTATTATGTATAAAAGACACTTTATCCCAAGATACTGCATCCTTTATTTGAGTACCTTTTTTTATCACAGATCCTTTCACTTCAATAATCCAATATAGCTGACCATTCTGCCATGTTGTTGCATTCTCTTTCGGCTTTTCATAATACCATGCCTTCTTTTGTGCATTTAAATTATAATGACCGGTAATCGTCACTGTCTGTGAAGATTTTACAGCGTCCCCAAAAGCAAACTCTTGTCCATTTCTTTTTGCTTTATCTATTTTAAATGTATTGGTTACATTCTCTTTGCTGATGGTACCCGAATCTTTTGGCTTTGCATAATACTCAAATTGATATGAATAATTTTGTGACTTCCAGCCAATATCAGATGGTTTTAAACTAAAAGTTGATTTTCCATCAATATTAACCCACTTTATTTCTACATCTTTATTTAACACTTCATCATGTGCAGTTATTTTCATATAACCAACATATTGCATGTATTCCGGACTTAAAGTGTCCGTCATAGTAGCTTCTGTTACATCCCATTGCCCAAGTGTCTTATTAACAATGACTGTATATTTGTAGCTTCCTGCCGGAACAGTAAAAGGTTCTGAAATCCCAGGATTATTAGAGGTCATTTTGGAAAGACCAGCATCTGTGTATTCGTACTTCTCTTGATCAGAAGGTACCGAAACCTCCTCATTTACTGTAAGGCTGTCCCCTTTCGTCTTCTGCACCCATGTGTACTCATTCAACCAAGCATCTCTACCAAACTCATCTATCATTCCATTCATTGGGTCGTTTTCGCCTTTGCTCTTATCACACGCATTATCAGCGGATACCCTATACCTGTTTGTTACCTTTACTGAGCCTGTCTTCATTACCGCATATACTTCCGGTTTCACTTTCACTTGATAAGTCACATAGTACGAATCACCCGGATTAACAATAATTGGATTCTGTTCTCCTCCCTTGATTTTAAATCGTGTAGGTTCACCATCTGTAGTATTATTCCAATCTTTCTTATACTCTTTATTACCATTTGCCCAAGCTATTTCAAAATTAGATATCTTTGTTTCCTTACCTGATTTGATTTCATGAAGTTCAAACGAATCTTTATCATAGGAAATATATGGAAGCATTTTCTCATCCGTAAAATTTTGTAAATAATCCCAAAACACAAAATTTTTCAGCGGATAATTACTACCCTCTTTATTTAGAGTAAAAGACAATTTATACCGAATAATATAATTCCCATCTGCATCTTTATCTTTAACGGTTAACTGATTATTTGATGTATTCGCACTATTCAAGATATCTTTTGAGATATTATAGCTAATTTGCGGTTGGAATGTATTTTCCGCATGCCCTTTATCATAAACCTGATCATTCGACCCTTTTGTATATAAATTCGCTACATTCGTAATGTTTTGACCATTCTTTGTGTTTATCAGTCCCCCTTTATCCTTTAACTTGACAAAATAAGTCAATGTCCGGCTCTCTCCTGCCTTCATCTCAGCTATATTCCATACAAAGCTACCCGGTTCTGTAATAGTTGTAGTATCTGTAAGCAGATCCGGAATCTTTTGATCTAAATTTGCATCCGCTTCATTTGTCAAATAAATCGTTCCTACTGTCAGACTACTCACACTGCTTGTAATCGTTTCATATGGATTTTGTTGGTTCTCTGTGGAATTAAGATTTTTTTTAGTCGTTTCAATACCAACATAATTTACCAGATTTTTATTTTCTGTAAACTGATCAACTACATATAGATTCTTGATTCCATCTTCACCTGCAGTAACAGTAATTGTATATTTAATATAATCACCGCTTTTATCTTCTTTACTGCACTGCTTGGTTACTGCAACCGTTCCATAGTGTTCATTATAATCCGTGCCTAAATTGATTTTGATATCACCGTTTGGTGTCTTGACAGTTGTCTGTCCATTTCCCGCTGTTACGGAATTTAGTTTGAGTTCCGCAGTTACAAAGAAATTTCCACTAATTGTTGAATTTGCATCCAATTTGTTTAAATATTCAGCGTTATATGCAACAACTACTTTTCCATTTGTATCCACAGTGATTTTTCCGATCACGTTACTATCTTGTGTCATATTTTTTGTAATTGTCTCTTTAATCTGAAATTCTTCAGGAAGATTATAAACAAATTCTCTATTATGCTCTATTAAAGTTGTTACCGGAATAGATTTAAATACAACTTTGATATTCATGCTCAAATCATCTGGAGTTTCGATTGTTTGTCCTTTATTAACTTCTACTTCTTTGCCATTCTTTTTATATGTGAATGTAACTGATGTGATTTGATCAATATGGTCATTCAGCACATACTCTCCTGTCTCCCCAGGTGTTTCTGTTGTTCCTGTTCCACCTGATGGCTCTGGTTCCGCCGGTACTACTGATTCCTCCGGTATTACAGATTCTTCTGGAGTATTTTTCCCCTCTTCGTTTCCATTCGCATCATTCCCAGAAGCGTCTGGCACAGTTCCTGCATCTTCTCCCGAGTCAGACAAGTCATTATTTATCGACGTACACTCACTTGTATGAACATGCTCTTCCTTACCGCAGATCAGTTCCTGACTCTCTGAATAACACTCCGCACTATGCGTATGCTCTTCGATACTACATTTCTTACTTTCCAGTGTGATAGCCGGCAGAATCAGTGCATAAACTGTCCAAAAAACTACAACACAAGAAAGACAGAGCAATACCTTTCTCCATCTTTTTGTTCTGGTCTTATCTTTTATTAAGTTTTTGAAATACTCTGTTCTCCAATTTCTCTGCATTACTCAGCCTTCTTCCGGTTTCGTATCTGCTGTCTTATTCCTTTTCCGTCCTTCCCTTCGATACCATCTTTTATTTTTGTTTCCAAGTTTTTTATTGCATACTTCCAAATTCTTTCAATGGCCAGATTCGAAATACAATCTTTCCTTCAATCTGATCTTTTGAAACATCACCAATCGCAGCACTTCTTGAATCTACGGATACGTCTCGGTTATCTCCCATAAGAAACCAACGTGATTCCTCTACCTGATGTGGAAGCTCTACATCACAATTTCCCAGTGCTTTCACATCTAAATAGTCTTCTGTCAGTTCTTTTCCGTCAACCGTCACATTTCCATCCATATCAATATCAACCCACTGTCCCGGACCTGCGATCACACGCTTCACAAGAAGCTTATTTCCTTGCCAGAATGCAACCACCTCTCCGGTTTTTAACTGATTGGTCTTCACCGATACTACAATCTGCCCGGCTTCCAATGTCGGTGACATGGAAGAACCGTAGATCTGCAAAACCGGCATCCACAGGGTTGCCACAAGAACAGAAATTGCCGCAACTACAAGCAGCACTGCGATCGTACCGCGGAGTGTTCTTTGATATACCGCCCGGTGTCTCAGCCTCTTCTGTTCGTTCTCAATTTCTTCTATTGTAGGGATATCAACTGAAAGTTTTTCCTTCTTCTTCACTACTCTAATCTCGCATGTTCTTCTTGGCCTGCTTTGTCAGGTGTGCCAATTCTTTTTCCTTTGCTTTTATCGATTTAAGATAGGTATCCGCAGCTTCCTGTGCCGCCTGGAATACGCCACTTAGCTCCACTGCCGCATCAGCGATCGATCCTGCTTTCTCCATCGTGATCTCTCTGGCCTGAAGCTTTGCCTCTGCCTCATCCAGCCTGGTCTGAAGCTCTATCTCCCGCTTCTTCATCTCATAGATCAGATCGATCAATTCGCTTCTTCTTAGATGCTTCAAATCGTTCTTCATACATCATCGACTCCTTTGTCCTGATTTATGATTCTTATAGTAAAACGGTTCGTTCAAAACCAAGACATATGTCATTTTATACTAAACAAATTATAGTATGCACACCTGATCTTGTCAATTAATTTTGTTCATTTTTTATACATTCTTTTTTCATAATTTGTTCTTTTTTTCACAAAATATATCTTTTCTTTTTTTATTTCAAAAGCAGCTTATATCCTTTGTGTTATTTCACTTTTTTCTCTTCTTTATTTTCTATTTTTTTGTCATTTTTCAACAATATGCCGAACAGCTCTGTTTGCTTGCACTTTTTGTCACTTGATTAGTGCGAAACGTTTCGCTTTCAAGCCAAGAAAAAGCCGCCGGAGACAGTTTTTAAGATTTCTCTCAAAGTTCTGTCTCCGGCGGCTTATCATCAACCGTAATTAATCATTAAAATTCAGCGATCACTGTCTCGCCCTGTACTGCATCCATTCCTGTGTGCAGCTTCATATCCGGATAATCATCTCCGTTTGTAACAACGAGAATACATGTTTTCTCATATCCGTGTGCTTTGATCTTCTCCGGATCAAATGAAAGCAGCTTGTCTCCTGCGTTTACCTTATCTCCTTCTTTTACGAAGTACTCGAATCCGTCACCTTTCATATTCACAGTGTCGATTCCTTCATGAATCAAAATCTCTACTCCGTTCGCAAGTGTAAGTCCAACTGCATGTCTGGAACCTTCCATCAGCACAGATACTGTTGCATCACATGGTGCCACGATCACATTCTCTTCCGGCTCGATTGCAAGTCCGTCACCTAATGCTTTAGATGAGAACACCTCGTCTTTTACTTCCTCGATTGGTACTACTTTTCCTGACAGATAAGCCTTTACAACGAATGGCTTATTCTCTTCTGCAGGAGCCTGTTTTTTCTTGAAAAATGAAAACATACCTACTTCTCGCCTCTTTCTTTTAAACATTGTCCATTGGTTTCAATTACGTTCTTATACCAGTCAAATGATTTCTTCTTTGTACGTCTCAGCGTGCCTTTTCCATTATCATCTTTGTCAACATAGATAAAGCCATAACGCTTTTTCATTTCACCGGTTGAAGCACTAACTAAATCAATGCATCCCCATGAAGTATAACCCATAATTTCCACACCGTCAATCTCTACGGCGTCCATCATAGCCAAAATGTGTGCTTTCAAATATTCTATACGGTAATCATCTTCTACATAGCCGTTCTCATCCGGCTGGTCTACCGCTCCGAGTCCATTTTCTACAATAAAGAGTGGTTTCTGATATCTGTCATATAAAGTGTTCATTGTAATACGCAGTCCCAACGGATCAATCTGCCATCCCCACTCGCTTGCTTTCAGGTATGGATTTTTGACTGTTGCGAATACATTTCCATCTGTTGTATCAACGCTCGCATCCGCACTTGCGCATCTGGAAGAGTAGTAAGAAAATGAAACAAAATCAACTGTATTTTCTTTCAAGAGCTTTTCGTCTTCTTCTGTAATATCAAGCTGGATTCCTTCTCTTTCGAAAAATTTCTTTGCATAAGCCGGATACTCACCTCTTGCCTGTACATCGATGAAGAAGTAGTTTTCGCGATCTTTTCCCATCGCTTTCCATACATCTTCCGGCGCACAGGAGTATGGATAAGTCTGACCAGCTGCCAGCATACATCCGACCTTATTCTCCGGATTGATCTCATGAGCGATTCTTGTTGCTTCTGCAGACGCTACCAGCTCATGATGTGCCGCAAGATATTTCGCCTGTGTCTCATTTTCTCCTTCTTTAAAGACAAGTCCTGCCCCCATAAATGGAAGGTGAAGGATCATGTTGATCTCATTAAATGTCAGCCAGTATTTTACAAGACCTTTATAGCGTGTAAAAAGTACGGTTACGAGTTTCTTATAGAACTCGATCAGTTTTCGGTTCTTCCAGCCTCCGTACTCTTTCGTCAGATGAATCGGGCAATCAAAGTGTGTGATCGTAACAAGCGGCTCAATTCCGTATTTGTGGCATTCTTTAAATACATTTTCATAGAATTGAAGTCCTGCTTCGTTTGGTTCTGCGTCATCACCGTTTGGAAAGATTCTTGACCAGGCAATCGACAGACGGAAGGTCTTGAATCCCATTTCACCAAGAAGTGCGATATCTTCTTTGTAATGATGATAGAAGTCGATTCCTTCCATTGCCGGATAGATATGTTCTGTATCCGGCTCTAGTGTCTCTCCATGTCCAAGCATTACCTTGAAGCGATCTTTTCCTGCCGGACATATATCGACATTTGCCAGTCCTCTTCCATCCACATTATATGCACCTTCGCACTGGTTCGCTGCTGTTGCGCCGCCCCACAAAAAATTTTCCGGTAAACTCATCTTACTGCCTCCTGCTGAATTTTTCTGATTTTCAAATTTATTTTCCCATGTAAAGATGCACCATTCCTTCAACACCAAACGGTTCAATTGGAAGATAATGGCTAATTGCATCTCTCATCTGTGTACCAAGTGTATTCGTCACTTCGACTGCCAGCTGATTCTCTCCTTCTCTGAGAAGTCCTGTCAGATGGAATCGATATGGCTTGCAGATACGAACTCCTTCGGAATGTCCATTTACAAACACTTCTGCTGTCTCATAAGTATTTCCAAGCTCAAGCTGAATACTTCTTTCTGTATCTATCTTTTCCAGCTGCATTGTTCCTTCATAACGCACGGTTCCGGATTTATTTTCAAATCCTGTAATGCTGCTGATCAGATCCAGCTTTTCTGTCGGAACTGTTTCTATGAATTCTGGATAGGAGCAACTGTCTGCAAATGTTACTTTCCATTTTTTCGGAAGCAGATCTGTTCTGTCTTCCATTCTATCATCTGTACCAAATGATTTCTTGCCACTTCCTCTATCAAATCCTTCAGTGAAAGTGGCCTCCAACTCTTCCGCGATCACCTTCACTTGATTTTCTTCTCCCTGAAGAAATACCACTGATTCATATGGCTGCAGAATGAGCTGTGATTTCTGTGATACTTCTGTCAAAGTATTGGCAAATGCATCGTAACGGTAGACTGCATTTCCGTCTGAAATTGTCATTTCTGTGTCGATTGTATTTCCAATATTTTCATTAAATAACATAAGACAATACACATTATTTTTCATATATTCTCCGACTACAAGCTCCGGATACGCATTAGTAAATTTTACTGCCTGATATTGTCCCAATTCTTTCTGCATATCAAAGTTATAAATCTCTTTTTCAAGATAGATCACACGAACTCCCGACTGCTCTAATCTTCCAAGAAGTTCTTTGCCCTGCTGTGGCAGGAAGGTGCTGTAAGGAACAAGCATTACCTCGAAGTTCTGTCCATTGATGACATATTGTTGTTCTTTTACCTCTGCTCCTGCAAGATAATCCAGCGAAATGATATCAAAGCTGATCTGATGTTCCGTCAGTGCTCTTGCCGGTTTTTCGATTGGCATATACTCTCCGCCCCATTCCTGCTCAGCCGGATAGAGTACTCCGACCTTCGCCGGGTGTGTTCCGTCTCTGAACAATTCCATCAGACGATTCACATAATTACTGAATGTTGAGAAATACCGAAACTGCGGATTCATTCCATGCGCATAGAAATGCGGCGGACAGTCGAAATCCGGGAATTTCTTCGGGTCAAACGCATGTGGAACGATATGATTGATTCCACGGACGATCAGATGATCTGCAATCCACTTCATCATCTTCAGTCCTTCGTTCCATCCGTAAGCTCCGAAGGCTTCACACATGGAATTACCGTTCTTGAGCGGGTCTAAATGTGCTGCGGATGAAGCCAGTTTTGCGAGTGCATAGTGATAAAATTCTCCATTACTTCCACCTGTATTGAATGCGTCATGATGATAATTCATCCCTGGAACAATCTGACCTCCGATCACATCGATCCCTGCGTAGTCCATCGTCTCCTGGCCGCGGAAATAATGTCCCGTTCCGTAACCGAGTCTTGCATGTGCACCGTTGTCTTCAATTGTATGTCCAAGATACATCACACCATGTGCATGACACCAGTCTGAAAGAACATTTGTAAAATTATCACGATACAGCTTTGTGATCAAGTCCATGTACTGGTAACGGATTTCTGCTTCGGCTCCATTTGCATTTACCCATAAGAGCGGCAGATATTTTGCATCAAATCCCAGTTCTTTTTCAAGTCCTTCTCTCCATGGAAGAACCATGTCAGATCCAATTCGTGCTTCCGTTCCTTTTTCATTTCCAAATCTCGGTTCGTCTGAGAAGAAACCTTCGATCAACGTTCCGAAATCATTTTTATAATGTGCATAGTGCGGTTCATAAACCTCGTCAATGAGAACTTGTGTTGCTTCTTTTATGAGCGGGTTGAGGTAATCTTTTGTCGCCTCTTCACCACCTTTTCTAGTCAGATACAGAATAAAAATACTCCACGCACCATCTTTAACATCCAGTGTCAGAAGGCGTTTTTCCATATCCATACATTCTGTGATATCTGTCAAAGTCTCTGCATTGATCGGATCTCCCGGCTCAGTATAGCGGCTGATTCGTTTTGCCATGTAGACTTTCAGGATCTCCTGTTCCGGATCCGGTTTGTCCCACGGTCTTCCTTTCAAAAGTTTCAGATCGATACGCATCCGACGCATCGGTCCCTGCACATCATAACGGCGCATAGCAAGATATTTTTTCAAATACTGTGGATAGCATTCTTTCACTTTACCATTCGCATATCCTGTTGGGAAATGGGAGTCGTCGAGGATCCAGACTTTCATCTCGTTTTCTTTTGCTTTCGCAAGAATTAGATCCAGATCGCTCCACCACTGATCTCCAACGAAGTCCGGATGCGGGCGTGCCTCTATGCACACCCCTTTCATCCCACTCTCTGCTATCTTGTCCATATATTCACTCAATATCGCATGTTCTTCTCCATGCTGCCAAAAAAATGGATATAATCCGTTCTTCATTTTCTGTCTCCCTTGTATCATTACTAGCTTTTAGTTTTTCTTCTCTTCTTTTCCCTGTACAATGTATGCCAGTACCGCTGACACTATAAATGCGAGTGCTGCACACGCGATAAATCCATAGAAACTGATGTCCAGTCCTGCCGGATTGATCATTCCAGGAATACGGAAGAGTCCGTCTCCTGCAAGTGCATATAATTTAGCTCCGAGCCCTCCGAGAATTGCACCGGAGATTCCTCCACCTACCCATGCGCAGGCAAATAATTTCATATTCGGAACAGCAATGGAATAGATGGCCGGCTCTGTAACTCCGCAAAGCGCAGATGCAAAACTACCTAATCCCGCACTACGTTTATCTGGATCTTTTGTTCTAAGTGAATATCCGAGTGCTACTCCGGCAAGTGCCCATACTGTCAATCCGAGAATTGCGTTGATCGGATCGCTTCCAAGTGTAAACAGGTTGTTCATCAGTACTGGAATAAATGCTGCGTGCAAACCAAGGAGAACAACCAACTGCCAGAATGCTCCAAAGAGCAGACCTCCAAGGATTGGGCTAAAGTTAAAGATGCCACAAACTATTGTAGAAAGTCCATTAGAAACATACTGCATAACCGGTCCGATCACCAGATAGGAAAGCGGTACTGTTATTGCAAGTACAATCGTAGGAACAATCATTAACTGAATCATCTGCGGAATCACTTTTTTTGCCAGCTTTTCTACCTTGCTTGCAAAGAAAGATGCCAGAATGATCGGGAATAATGTGTTCGCATAAGTTGTTGTAGATACCGGAATGTGAAGGAATGTAATTCCACCTTCCGCTGCAATAGCCGCTACCAGATCCGGATATACGAGTGCTGCACCGATTGCAGCTGTCGTATATGGATTACAGTCGAATATCTTTCCGCATGAAAATCCTACGATGATCGGCATAAAGTACATAATCGCATCTGACGCTGCATAAAGTACAAGGTATGTTCCGTCTGTCTTTGCAAGTACACCTGCTGTTGTAAGAATCACAAGGATTCCTTTCAAGATTCCTCCTGCGATCATTGGCCCGATCATTGGCATGATACATCCTGAGATCACCTTAAAAAAACGATTCCAAAGACTGTCTTTTTTCATCACCTGGTAATCTTCTTTATTTACCGCCTTACTGTTCTCTGTGATTCCAGCTTCTGTCTTTACAAACTTAACTACTTCACTTACATGAGTGCCAATGATCACCTGATACTGGCCACCCTGATTCATAACGCCTTTAACACCCTTAATCTTGCTGACCTCATCCTTATTTGGAATTGTATCATCCTTCAAAACAAAACGTAAACGTGTCATACAATTCGTAACATTAACAATATTTTCTTTACCTCCAACAGCAGCTACTACTTCCTTTGCCAGCTGTCCATAATCTTCTTTTGCCATGATGTACGTTCCTCCCATTCATCACTCACATTTAATCTAATAGTTTCCCGAAATGCATTTCTCTATGCTCTCTATTATATCTATCTGTGTAGCAGAAAAAAATATCAGTTTCCTCACTTTTTATTGACCATTTCCACACAGTCTGATACACTTCATGCAAAGGAGGTGTCCATCTTATGAATCTGAAAGCGTTACATCATTATCTTACCACGTTATCCCCTAGTGAGGAAAAATATCGCAATGGATATATTTACGACGGCTGGAAAGATATGCCGAAGAAACAACATAATGGAGTGGAATATTCTGTATTGGACTTGGATGTTGCATATTTCTCCCTTGATAACAAACCACCCTCTCACGCTCCCGGGCTTAATGCAGAACTCTCTGAGATATCAATTAAGAGAAACTCCCGTTTCAGCGCAGTTCCGGAGCATATCCATACTCACATTGAAATCAACTATGTCTATTCCGGTAGCTGTCCTCAGGTCATTGACGGACATCCGATTACTCTGCAAAAGAACCAGGTTCTCCTGATTGACACAAACTGCCCACACTCAATTGCTCCGCTTGGAGAGAATGATATCATGATCAGTATTATCCCCAAGACAGACTTCCTGCGTGAGCATATGTTTAATCAGTTTTCTAATGATAGTATACTCTCCCGATTTTTTATCAATGCGATCAACGAAAAGACTGACCATGACCACTACCTGCTTTTCCACTCAGAAAATGACCGTAGAATTCCAATGTTCTTTAATGAACTGTTCTGTGAGTGCTTTGATCCATCCATTAATTCTACGGATATCATCATGCATCTTTTCTACACGATCATGGCGGAATTGATCAATGTCTACGAAGACGATTTGACAAAGGAAGATTCCTACTCACACAACAGTGTTGTGATTCCTATGCTGCGTTATATTGAACGGAATTTCAGAACATGTACGCAGGAATCCGTCGCTGACTTTTTCCATATCAGTCCAAACTATGTCACGCGTCTTCTCAAGAAATATACTGGTATGACTTATATTCAGTTGATCCAGGCGCAGAAACTACAGACCGCTGCCAACCTGCTGAAGCAGACAAATCTTCCGATAACTGAAATTGCCCAGCGAGCCGGATATGAAAATGTCACCTTCTTCTATAAGAAGTTCCAGGAGAAGTATCACTGCCAGCCGGGGGAATATAGGGGATAGGTAAAAAACTTACACCCTTTATTTTACCTCTTCCTAAGTGCAAAAAGTGTCTATATCAGAACCTTTTATCGTTTCTTGATATAGACACTTTTTTTAACAGTCATTCTATTAACTAATTGATATTTTCGCCGTTTGTTGAAATAACTTCTTTATACCACTCGAAAGAATCTTTCTTTCTTCTGGACAAGTCTCCTGTTCCATCGTTATGTTTATCCACATAGATGAATCCATATCTCTTATCCATCTCACCGCTTCCTGCACTGACAAGGTCGATGCATCCCCATGGTGTATAACCCATCAGATCTACACCATCTTCCTCTACCGCCTTTTTCATTTCTGAAATGTGGTGTTGCAGATATTCTACACGGTATGGATCGTGGATGCTTCCATCCTCTTCTAAAGTATCATATGCTCCAAATCCATTTTCTACAATAAACAGTGGTACTTTGTAGCGATCTGTAAACCAGTTCAATGAATAGCGCAGTCCAATCGGATCAATCTGCCATCCCCATTCACTTGCCTTTACGTACTGATTCTTTATGCGATCCTTTTCTCCGCGGTAGTCATATTCCGGATTGTCTGGTTTTGCTTTTGTACAGAAAGACATATAATAACTGAAACCGATATAATCGACACAGCCCTGTTTTAACACTGCAAGATCTTCTTCTGTTACGTCAATCTTAAGGTCTTTTCTTTCCCAGTATTTCAAAATATTTACAGGGTATTCTCCTTTTACATGCACATCTGTATAATAATATCTTTTCTGCATGGCTTTTTCAGCCTGCAGTATATCTTCCGGACGGCAGGTAGCCGGATAGATCGGGCACATTGCGATCATGCAGCCAATCTGAAATTCCGGATTGATCTTATGTCCTGCTTTTATCGCTTCGGCACTGGCAACCAGTTCGTAGTGAGATGCCTGATACATCAATTCTTCTACATTTTCTTCTGGTTTAACTACAATCCCGGAATTAGCGTAAAGCATGAATCCGTCACCGATATCTGCCTGATTATTAATCTCATTAAATGTCATCCAGTATTTTACTTTGTCTTTGTATCGCTCAAAGCATGTTACTGCAAATTTCACGAAGAAATCAATCAGTTTTCTGCTTCTCCATCCACCGTACTCTTGTACAAGATGCAGAGGCATCTCAAAATGACTCAGTGTGATCACTGGTTCGATCCCATATTTCAGACATTCATCAAACATGTCATCATAGAATTTTAATCCGGCTTCATTCGGCTGTTCTTCATCACCATTTGGGAAGATACGTGTCCATGCAATACTTGTACGGAAACACTTGAATCCCATTTCCGCAAATAAGCGGATATCTTCTTTATAGTAATCATAAAAATCGATTGCTTCATGATTCGGATAATTCTCGCCTTTTAGTATTTCACCTGTTATTCTTCTTCTTGTATTTACATCTCCGCTGGTTACAACGTCCATAATGCTCAAGCCTTTTCCATCTCGATCATAGGCACCTTCCAGCTGATGAGCAGCAACTGCGCCACCCCAGAGAAAATCTTTTCGAAATCCCATTGTTATTTCCTTCCTGTTGTCTTAATTGCTTTGTATAATAGTGTTGGGGGCTTTTGCCCCCAACTTTTCTGTTTCTATATTCAATTACATCTTGATGATTATTTCTCATCAATTCTCTTATACAGTGCAATGAATTCATCTGCGAGAATACGGAAACTCTCTGCACTCATAAGCTGATCTTCTGCATGCATCAGAAGCATGTATCCATTAGAAATCTCTCCATTTGCATCCATTGTCAGAAGGTCTGCATGAGCGTTATGCCCAAGTGAAAAGGCTTCATCTCCTTGTTTGATCAGCTCTGCTGCCTCATCGTATTTTCCCTCTTTCGCACAATGGATTGCATTGATAAAATGTGTTCTTGCTGTACCTACATATGTAATAATCTGAAAACATGCCAATTCAAATTTTTCGTCCATTTTTGTCTCCTGTCCTGCTTTTATTATTTTTAAATTCTGATTTTACCAGTCTTCATCCTCATCTTCTACTGGCTGATTCTTCTCCTGAACCAGATTCATCTTGTCAACCTTCTTAATGAATGGCAGATAAACAAAGAATGAAACACAAAGGATTACTAACTGAAGCAAAGCACTTTTCCATCCTGCTAAAAGGAATCCTGAGATAATCGGTGGACAAGTCCATGGAATCTGTGTTGCTCCATATAATGGGCAGATTCCTGTATACAGTGCAAAATACTGGATTAAACATGCAATCACAGGCATTCCAATAAACGGAATTGCAAGCATTGGGTTCATAACGATCGGAGTACCAAACAGAACTGGCTCATTGATTCCAAATATTGCCGGAATAATTCCCACTTTACCAAGTGCTTTCAACTGTTTTGATTTTGCAAAGAAGAACATATACATTACAAGTCCGATTGTGATACCTGCACCTGTTATATTGATAAACTGATCATAAAACTGCTGTGTTACAATATGGCCTCCGTTTGCTATTGTAAGTTCTACACCACTGTCAATAATAGCCTGGTTTGCAAGGCTGTTTGCCTGTAAAAGTCCTGTCATGATTCCACCAACTACTGTTGAACCATGAACTCCGAAGAACCACAGGAATGGTCCCATAAAGCACATCAGAACTGCTCCACCAAGGGAGTCTGTCATTTTCTGAAGTGGTGTCTGAACAACTTTGTAAATAATTTCCATACCTGTTGTGTTGAATCCAATAGAACAGATACCGTGAATTACTGCAGTCCCTGTCAGGATTACGAATGCCGGGATTAATGCTGAGAATGCATTTGTTACACCTTCCGGAACTCCGGCCGGCATTTTAATACGTATATTTTTCTTCAAGAACCAACAGTAAACAAGCGGTACGATCAATCCGACAATGATTGCTCCAATCATTCCCTGTCCTGCTGTCCATGTCTTATCAATGATTCCACCAACAACTTCTCCACTTTCTGTTGTTTTGGACGAAGGCATCAGAATCAAGAATGATGCCAATGAAATAATTGCACAGTTGAGTGGTTCCTGATTTTCCAGTTTCGCATAGCTATAGCTGATACCGATAACTGCGATCATCGCACTGATGGAGAATGTTGCGCCACATGCCTGATCTAATACTGCTTTGATTCCTGTAGACTCTAATACATCGACAACTGCCTTTACCGGAAAGTTTGACAGGATCAGGAAGATTGATCCGATGATCAGAGGAGACATGGAAGTCACCATACCATTTTTTATTGACTGTATTCCCTTTGTATTAATAAACTTAAGGATCACAGGGATTACTTTTTCGTTAAATTTCTCTTTCATTTGCTACTACCCTTTACTTTAAATTGTGTATCTTTGTTTTCTCTTATTTATTTTTCGCAAGCTTATATGCAAATTTCAAAACATTCATTCCATTGCACATTCCATAATCCTGCATTGGGATCACATCTACCGGAACCCCTTTTGGATCACAGATCTCTTTTGCTCTGGCAAGCTGATATCCTACCTGTGGTCCGAGCAGTGCTACATCCGCGCCTTCAATCATGCGTTCCATATCTGTAAATGGATATGCTGCGATGTCAGCATCTTTTCCTTTTTCCTTTGCTGCCTCTTCCATCTTTTTTACCAAAAGACTTGTTGACATTCCTGCTGCACAAAATAATCGAATTACCATGATTGTTTCCTCCCTAATTTTTTCTCATTTGTTTTGATGGTGCTAGTATAACAGGCATTTTCCATTTTGTCAGTACTTTTTCCTGTTTCTAGTTTCCGTTCCATATAGACGGAATTTGTTACATAAAAAAAACAGGGCATTCTACTTTATTGTGTAAAATGCACTGTTTTCACTTTCCTTTTTTGTATATTATGATACTTTTTCGTGTATCCTGTTTTTTTTGTTACTTATCTGGTTACTATTCGTACCATTACATTCTACAACCTTAATGAAATAAGTCTTCCATATCATTTTGAAACAGATCATCTGTATCGTTATGGACGCCCTCCAATTCTCTTCCGATTAATTCCAAAATAAAAACGACTGCCATTTGGGATGTCAGATCATAATTTTCGTCTTTTTTATACTCTGAAACATAATAATTTATATTGCAGTCACTCATCTTCGCCAAAGAACAGTTTGCCTTATTTGTAATAGATATCAGGCTGCTCCCTCTTCTTTTCAACTTTTCTGCCAACATCAGTGTCTGTTCCGTCTCTCCTGATACAGACAATGCGATTGTAGCTGTTCTCTCACCTTTTCCACGAAATACTGGCGTGAACGGATCATCAATAGCAAATGAAAACCAGCCTACATTATTAAAATATCTTGCCCCATACTTTCCTATAATAGAAGAATTTCCCACACCTACAAATATAATTGACGATGCCTTTGTAAGCAACTTCACAGCTTCCTGGATATTCTCAGCAAATGCCTGTGTCTGCACCCTCTCAAAGAAATCTTTAACCGCAGTAAGATCCATATTGATTTTCTTCTGTTCTTTGCTGTTGACTTCCTGTTTTAATTTCAAACGGAATTCAGAATATCCCTCGCATCCTACCTTTTTACAAAAGCGAAGGATCGTTGTTGTCGAAACATGAACCTCCTCTGCCAGTTCACGTACTTTCATATATACTACTTTCTCTTCATTGCCGATAATGTAATTATATACATCCATCTCCAACTGATTAAACGACTTTATCATCTCATGCGTAAACATATGAATTCAGTTCCTTTCTATTTTTTCTCTCTATTCCATTCTTCTGATCATTCACTCAACAGCTGACTTGCTTCCTTCCAGCACTGCCGTCCTGCTGCCAGGATGGAACACGGCTGATCCAACGTGATCATTCCGCCCTCTGCTGTTGAGATAAATCCTCCTGCTTCCATCACGATCAGTGATGCTGCCGCATAATCCCACGGATACAGCATTAGTTCAAGATAGACTCCATTTGCGCCGGATGCCACACGGCAGATATCAAGCGCTGCAGAACCACCTGCACGAATTCCAAGGCTGTTCAGATACAGCTTCTTCGCATGGTCAAAGATTCTGTCTGTATCTTCTGTCTGATACCGTGCAGTTCCGAATGCAACCAGATTATCTGCAAGTCCTTTATCCGAACAGTGAATCTCTTTTCCGTTCAGCTTTGCCCCTTCGCCTTTCACAGCGGAATACATTTCTCTTGTGTAAGGGTTGTAAACACAGCCAAACAGCATTCTTCCAAACTTTGTCAGACCGACTGAGATACAACTGTGCTTGTAATCAAAGATAAAGTTCGTCGTTCCGTCAATCGGATCTATAATGAAACAATAGCCATCTCCAAGTTCCTGCTGCATCCCGTCTTCCTCTGCAAGAAATGTCGCTTCCGGTATGAGTTGACGCAAATTCTGGATCAGATAAAACTGAATCTCCTTGTCATGCTTTGTCACAAAGTTTGCAGTTCCTTCTTTATCAAAAACTGTCAGTTCCTCGTCCTGTGCCTGAAGCATCAGTTCCCCTGCCAGTGTCACTATCTTCATGATTTCATCGTATAACATGTTGGTTGTAGTCCTTTCCTGTTTATTCATCCAATCTTACAGATTCCATTTTTCTATACTGCTGATTCTGCTAATACTTCTTTGTCTTTCTATCTTATCATGATTTTCTACATTAATCTATATAGAACAAAGAATGTGCTCGGCACATTCTTGCGCCTGCGGCGGTCGCTTGCGACGCCTACCTTGTACGCCGCAGTGCGCATCCTAAGTGGAGCGTTTTTTTATATGTTAGGAAAGAACTTTCCTAACATATAAAAAAACATCTGCAACCGGCCAATTCAGGCTGTGCAGATGCTTTTTCGTATTTTCATCCTCTATTTCATCGCGTCTTTAATTGCTGTCAGAAGCTCATCATAAGTCTCATATGCCGGAAGTTCCGGATGATCTGCTTTGATCTGCTCTGTGCTGCGGAACAAGAATCCTGCCTTACTTGCCTGGATCATGCCAAGGTCATTGTAGGAATCTCCGCTTGCGATCGTGTCGAATCCGATAGACTGCAGTGCTTTCACAGTACTCAGTTTAGCCTGCTCTACGCGCATCTTGAATCCTGTAATCTCGCCGTCCTCAGCTACTTCCAGACTGTTGCAGAACAGTGTCGGCCAGCCCAGCTTCTCCATCAGCGGTGTGGCAAACTGTGTAAATGTATCACTGATCAGGATTACCTGACTGAATGTGCGGAGCTCATCTAAGAACTCTCTCGCTCCCGGAAGCGGATCGATCTTTGCGATTGTCTCCTGGATCTCTTTCAGTCCGAGACCATGCTCTCTCAGAATTCCAAGTCTCCAATTCATCAATTTATCATAGTCAGGTTCGTCTCTTGTTGTCTTCTTGAGTTCCGGAATTCCACTCGCCTCTGCGAATGCAATCCAAATCTCCGGTACAAGTACTCCCTCTACATCAAGACATGTTATATACATCGTAATATTCCTCCATCTGTTTCGTTCTCTAATCACTTTATTACTTTACTGTAATGTATTGATTTTAACATATATGCTACATATTTACTACTTATTTTTTTACGACAGTGAAAAAGGAGACCAGATATCTGATCCCCTTTCCCATCTTCTATTACTCCATAATAGGTTTCAATGCTTCTGCAAGCTTCTCTTTCTCAGCTTCTGCCTCTGCAAGATCTTTACCAAGTGTTGTGTAGTAGATCTTGATCTTCGGCTCTGTTCCGGATGGACGAACGATTACTGTCTCGTTGTTCTCCAGTTTGTAAACAAGTACGTTAGCCTTCGGAAGTCCTGTTTCTTCTGTCTTCTCGTAATCGATCACGCTGGCTACTTTGTATCCTGCGATCTCTTCCAGAGGATTCTTACGAAGATTTTCCATGATTCCTGACATCTTATCCATTCCGCTCAGTCCCGGGAATTCAAAGCTATCGATCTTGTTGAGATAACGTCCGTACTGTGCGTAGATCTCTTCCAGTCTCTGTTTCAGTGAGCTTCCGATGCTTCTGTAGTAAGCGGCCATCTCACAGATCAGCATAGATCCGATGATTGCATCTTTATCACGTACATAAGGTCCTGCAAGGTATCCGTAGCTCTCTTCAAATCCGAAGATAAAACGGTCAACTTCTCCTGCTGCCTCGAGGTTCGCAATCTGATCTCCAATCCATTTGAATCCTGTCAGTACGTTGCGAAGTTCTACTCCGTAATGCTCTGCAACTGCATCTGCAAGTGGTGTAGATACGAGAGATTTCACTGCTACTGGTTTCTCAGGCATTGTGCCTTTCTCGATACGTCCTGCTGCGATGTAGTCAAGAAGAAGAACTCCGACTTCATTTCCTGAAACAAGCTCATAGGATCCATCCGGGCACTTCATAGCGATTCCTACACGGTCTGCATCTGGGTCTGTTGCAAGCATGAGGTCTGCGCCTGTCTCTTTCGCAAGATTCAGTCCCAGCTCAAGTGCTGCAAAGATCTCTGGGTTCGGGTAGCTGCATGTTGTGAAATATCCATTCGGGTACTCCTGCTCCGGTACGATTGTTACATCTGTGATTCCGATGTCTTTAAGTACACGTGTTACCGGTACTAATCCAGATCCATTCAGTGGGCTGTATACAAGCTTCAGTCCTGCACTCTTGCACAGACCCGGACGAACCTGACGGGACTCGATTGCCTCATACAGTGCATCCTTACAGTCATCTCCTACGAAACGGATCAGACCTTCTTCAACTCCCTGAGCAAAAGATATATACTTTGCACCTGTAAGTACATCTGTCTTCTGGATCTCTTCGTATACGATTGCTGCTGCATCATCTGTCATCTGGCATCCATCCGGTCCGTATGCCTTATATCCGTTATACTTCGCCGGGTTGTGGGATGCTGTTACCATAACACCTGCGTTACAGTTATAATAGCGTGTTGCAAAGGAAAGTGCCGGTACTGGCATCAGAGCATCGTAGATTCTTACTTTAATTCCGTTCGCTGCAAGAACTCCTGCTGCTGTCTTCGCAAACACATCACTCTTGAGTCGGCTGTCGTAGCTGATCGCTACTGTCTGTGTACCGCCCTGTGTCTTTACCCAGTTAGCGAGTCCCTGTGTAGCCTGACGAACAACATAGATATTCATTCTGTTTGTTCCTGCTCCAAGAACACCACGAAGTCCGGCTGTTCCAAACTTCAGCGCAACTGCGAAACGCTCCTTGATCTCATCATCATTTCCCTCGATTTTAGTTAACTCCGGCATCAGATCTGCGTCTTCCAGGTCTGCTGCCATCCAGCGCTTATACTCTTCCTGATACATCTTAATCACTCCTATTATTTTCTTAAAATGTAAAATTATTGCAATTCAGCCATACAACGTAAGACCGTCAGTTTATGACCACTTCGTTGTATGGCTGAACTGTTTCTAAACTTTACAAGTCTAGTCATATTATACCATGCAGGTAGATTTACAGCAAGATTACTTGTCTATTTTAACAAGCATTTTCCATTACATAGAAATAATTCCCAATACATTTGCAATAGAACTTAATAATATAATAATCAGGCAGATCGGTGCCAGATATTTCATAAAGAACATGTATAATTTCTTTCTCTTAAATGCAGATGACTGCTCAATCTCCCTTGCAATCTTGTCAAATCCAACGGTACGAACGATCAAGAAGCATGTTGCAAGTGCTGCAAGTGGCATCATCACTGAATTTGTCAGGAAGTCAAAGAAGTCCAGACATGCCATTCCGAAAATCTGAATAAAGCTCAGTACTCCATATCCCATAGAAGATAAGGTTCCGATTATAAGCATAACAGCAACCATAAGGATACAGCATTTCGGTCTGCTCCAGTGAAGTTCATCCTGGAATGTAGATACGCTTGTCTCCAGAAGTGAGATTGCACTTGTCACTGCTGCAAGAAGTACCAATATGAAGAACAGGATACCAGCCAGCCTTCCAACGCCCATACTTGCGAATACCTTCGGAAGTGTGATGAACATCAGAGATGGTCCTGCCTGCAGATTGTCCGGGTTTCCACCAGAGAATGCAAATACAGCCGGAATGATCATAAGTCCTGCGAGCATTGCGATTGCTGTATCGAAAATCTCAACCTGTGTTGTACTCTTCTCAAGATCAACGTCTTTACCAATATAAGAACCATATGTATACAAAATTCCCATCGCGATTGACAGGGAGTAGAACATCTGTCCCATTGCCGCAACAACCGTCATTGCTGAGAAGTGCTTTGGATTCGGAATCAGGAAATACTTCACACCTTCAATTGCTCCCGGTCTTGTTACAGAATAAATTGCTACGATAACCGCAAGGATAACAAGGATTGGCATCATAATCTTAGATACTCGCTCTACACCATTCTCAACTCCTGCCAGGATAACGCAGAATACAAGAATAGAAAACACGATGAACCATGCTTCTACCTGAAAAGAATCTGAAATAAATTCTGTAAAATATCCGTCCTGTGCAACAGTCTGCACATTTCCTTTCAAATACTCTGCAAGGTACTTGATAACCCAGCCACCGATCGAACTATAATACGGCACGATCAGCATTGGGATTATTGCATTGAGCCATCCGCCGATCTTAAATGATTTTGTCTTACCAAATGTCTGAAAAGCTCCAACCGGACTTTTTCTTGTCATTCTTCCAAGTGCTGTCTCTGACATGATCAGAACATATCCAAAAGATACGGTCAGAATCAGATAAACGAGAAGGAAGATTCCCCCTCCATATTTCGCAGCCAGATACGGGAATCTCCAGATATTTCCCAGGCCGACTGCTGAGCCTGCAACAGCAAGCACATATCCGATTTTACCCGAGAAGCTTGCTCTCTTTGCTGATTGTCCATTGTTACTCATAAATTGCCTCCCATCACATAACAGTCTGTACTGCTATTTTCCCATCTTTTTTATAGCCTATACTGTTCTATTCTACCATTCACAATCATGAATAGCAACAAAAAAGAGCGTTGACAGCGCTTTTTAAAACACATTTAAAATGCCATCTCGGCTCATTTTTATACGTTTTTATAATTTTCCTTCTATTTCTGCTCTTTCAAGCAATCTCTCAATCCCTATATTCCATGTTCCGATCTTCACTCCGGCATTGATCACACGCTTACATTTCCCCATTGTCTCAAATGCTTTCTGAAGCGTTTCTTCCCGAATCTCCTCAAACGGTTCTTCCGTGATCACTTCTGCTGCCAGTAATCTTGCCAGCCGGTAATCCATATCATTTTCATATAAAATACCTGCCGCAAACGGGATGTGCTCCTTCTGAAGTCTTCGATAAACCGGGATTCCAGTTCCGCCGGAAGAGATCACGAACACTTCCGGCTCACCCTCCGGCGCAGGAAGTTCAATACTTCCAAAAAGCGGGTCAAAATATCCATTATTGATTCCATACAATTCGCGAATGATTTCTTCTGTAAATACTTCTTCCGGACTTCCGTAATGTGAAATCGTCTCACCTTTAACACAGATGATCTTATCTGAAATCTTCTGTGCCAGATCGATTTCATGAAGAGACATAATCACCGTAATCTTCTTCTGCCTTGCCATCCGCTCAAGGATAGACAACAGCTCCAACTTATATTTTACATCCAGGAACGAAGTCGGCTCATCTAAAACAATCACATCCGGGTCCTGACAGATTGCTCTCGCCAGCAGAACGCGCTGCTTCTGTCCGTCACTAATCGCATTAAAATCACGGTTGCCGAGCTTCTGCGCATGCACCGCCTGCATCGCCTCTTCCACCAGACATTCATCTTCCTGCGTCAGAATCCCAAGTCGTCCTGTGTAAGGATAGCGTCCGGTCGCCACAATATCATGACAAGTCATCAACTCTGTCTTGATCCGATCCGTCAACACGACCGCCATCTTAGACGCAAGCTCTTTGTACGGCAGTTTCAGAAGAGAAGTATCGTCAAAAAATACATTTCCTCCAACGACTTTCAGCTGTCTTGTAATACTTTTCAAAATCGTTGACTTTCCTGAACCATTCGGCCCGATCAAAGTCACGATCTCCCCCTTGTTGATCCCGATATTAATATCACGGATCAGGGAGTTTCCATTATAACCTACCGACAGGTCTTTCATTTGAAAATAATAATCTGCCATCTTATTTTCTTCCTCCCTTCGGTATCATCATATAGATAACGATCGGTGCACCCAGAATAGAAGTCACCGTACTGATATTCAATTCCACCGGTGCCAGTGCCATTCGTGCGATCAAGTCACAGATCATACAGAACACAGCTCCCATAAAGAACGTTCCCGGTATAACCACGATCGGTTTTGACGTTCCAAATGCCTTCCTTGCAAGAAACGGAACTGCGATTCCCACGAAGGAAATCGGTCCCGCAAATGCTGTCACACACGCTGACAGAATACTGGAAAGCAAAATCAAAATCACGCGAAATGTCTTGATGTTGACTCCCATACTCTGCGCATATGCTTCTCCCAATTGATATGCACTGATTGGTTTGGACAGGAAAAATGTAAACAGCACCGCAAGTCCGACAACCACTGCTGCCACACGAATATTGCTCCAGCTCATTCCGGAAAAACTTCCCTGTGACCATCCGTGCAGATTCACAATATCAGAATCATCCGCAAATGTCACAACAAAATCCGTGATAGCCGAACAGATATATCCAATCATGATCCCCCCGACAAGAAGAGACGCCATATGCTGCACTTTTTTCGACATCAGAAGGATAAATCCCGTCGAGATCAGCGACCCGATAAATGCTGCAAGAATCAGTGTATACGAAGAAAATCTTCCGATATATTTCAAATACACGATCATTGTAAGTGCCACGACCATTTTCGCTCCGGAAGAAATTCCGAGAACGAAAGGTCCGGCAATAGGATTAGAAAAAAATGTCTGCAGCAAAAAGCCTGAAAGAGACAATGCACCACCAAGCAATGCTGCCATCAGAATTCTCGGAAGACGGATCTTCCATATAATATTGTACTCTGTCGCCGCTCCTTCTTTCAGAAAGAGAATGCGCAGAATCTTAGGCACCGGAATATGAATATTTCCGGTATTGATATTTAGCACTGTCACAACACAAAATACTGCTGCAAGAATCAGAAATACCGCTGTGTATCTTGTACGCCGTCTGAAATTTTCCTGATGAAAACTTGTCTGCTCCATTCTTCTACTCCATCTTTTCAAGAAATGTCATCTGAGATGCATCACCGTCTGTCAACATCAGATGCATATCTTTGATCAGCTCTCCGACTGTATCTGTTGCCTGATATAAGTTCTTTCCGGTATACCAGACATTTCCGTCTTTCACCGCCTTGAATTCAGAGAACAATTCATTCTTTGCTTCCAACTCACTGATACTATTTATCTGTCCGTCGATCGTCCCGTTGTAGATCAGATAATCTGCATCTACAGCAGTTGCATAGAATTCCTCCATCGTCAGTTTAACAGATGGTGCGTTGCTGTCCGGATTCTTCAGATCTTTGAACGCATATCTTCCACCTGCGATTTCGATCATTGACGGAATATAATCGTTAGATTTTCTCACAACGATTGAACCATCTGTACTCACATAGAAATAAGCAACCGTCTTTTCCGTGTTCTCGAATCCTTTCAGTTCCTCGATCACGTGAGCCTGCTGGTCAAAAAATGTATCCGCTTCTTCCTCTTTATTCAGAAGCGCCCCATAAAGCTTGATCCACTCGGTTCTTCCAAGCGGATGTGACTCATAACTGGAGTAGTCTACAAATACCGGAATCCCAAGATCTTCGATCATTTCCTGTACCTTCGGTGTATGAAGGATCATCGTTGATTCGATTGCCAGATCACAGTCTCCGTCAACGAGAGTCTCATAATCCGGTTCGCTGTATTTTCCCGCAAATGTCATCGCTCCGGATTCCATTGCTTCCTTTGCACTCTCTACATACCAGCCGGAAGCCTCAAGCCCGGAGAATTTCACCTTGTCAATTCCGCCGATTGCATCAAACAGAGACATGGATGCTGTCGCCGCCATATAAATATTCTCTGTCGGCTGCTGGATCACAACAATATCATCCGCCAGATTTTCCGGTTCTTCTTCACCTTCCGGAACGATCAGATATTGCTTATCTTCATGGACATCGATCAACTTATATCCATCCTTATAATAGTATACATCGAATTCTGTCGCGTAAGTCAGATCCATTGTAGATTCATAAGTAAGCCCTTCGATCTCCGGTGCTTTTTTTGTCTTGTCGGCTGCATCTTTGGTCTTATCCTTTGTTACATCTGCACCTGCTGAATTATTACCGCTGTTTCCACCGGAGGCTGCGGTAGAACCGCAGCCTCCGAGCAGAAGTGCAGCTGAAAGCATTAACGCTGTGATTCTGCATCTTCTTATCTTCATTCTATTTTTCTCTCCTATTTCTCTGCCGCTGCTACTGCCGCATCAAACTTCTCGTTCGTCAGCTCTTCACATCCGTAGAGAACACCGTAAACCTTGATCCACTCCTGCTTTCCAAGTTCTGTCTTTTCCTCGGAAGAACGATCAACAAAAACCGGAATACCAAGCATTGCAAGCTTTTCTGTCAGCTCTTCGAACTGTTCCGTCTTCTCTTCTACTGTCAGAGTCTCTTTTGTATCTTTACTGTCTTTATCTGCTATTTTGTCAGTATCTTTCGCTGCATTTTCCTCAGAATCTTCTCTTGGAAGAATATCTCCTGTAAACAATGCAAGATTCACTTCACTCTTCACAAAATTCTTCAGTTTCAACTTGTCCGCTGTTCCTGCATATGCAACTTCAGCATTCTTCTCTCCGTCTTTTGCTTTCATCTTATCAGCAATCTCGGATACTGTACAGTCTTTGCTCTTTATTCCAACTGCCACAATATTATCAAGAAGATCGAGATCTTTCATCGTATTCAGAATCTCATCAGACTCTGCATAAGTATGATCTGTCGGTTTTTTCACAATGATCATATCCTGCTCAAGACCAACCGGAACTTCCACATCCTCCGGAACAATCAGATATTTCACAACATTTCCCTTGTAAAGCTCTGCTGCCAGTTCCTGTTCGCTTGTGCCGTTGTTATCCGAAGCTGCGGATTCCTCGACAGAAGCATCTACTTTGCTTTCTGCATCTGAGTTCTTAGAATCTTCTGATCTATTGATCGTAACAGAAGCTACTTTCTTCTTGGAAGACTTCTCTTTATCTTCTGCAGACTTCTCATTTTCAGACTTTGTTTCCTCTGCTTTTTCCGGGTCTCTTGCTGTGTCCTTCGTCATATCGATTTCAAGAAGTACAATCCCCTGATCATAATGATAAATCTTGAAATATTCTGCATAGTCAAGCTTTGTTTCTGACTGATATTCCAAACCTATAATTTCAGGTGCTTGTTCATCCAGCTTCTGGTTACTGCTTGTTGAAACATCTGTTCCGTTTGCAGATGTTCCTCCATTCGCCGCTGCAAGATAAATGAAAATCGTATATTCTATCTCATGTGCAACAGACATTTTATCTGTCATTCCAATAATCTTATTGTTCTGATTCAATGCAACTGGGATAACAGCTGTCGCTGATCCGCCGCCCTTTGTTGTGTAATACTTATTTCCATTCGCTTTCACATACTGATAATGATCACTGCTGAACACGAGTGTTGCATAAGCCTGTCCGTTCTTAATCGTTACTTTATTACAAGTGATTTGAACCTTACCTGTTCCACCTGACCAGGTAAAACGATCCGGAGTATATACACCGTCTTTCAGTGTTGTTCCACTGTCTACATGAGAAGTAGAACCACTTGTATCGGATTCGTATTTTGATACATTATCTGCTTTTCCGTCATTTCCATCTGTTTTTCCTGAATTAGTTCCAGATACAGAACCGCCTGGAAAAGCAGAATTGTTTGTTCCTGTATTACCTGTATTGTTGGAACCACCAGTAGTTCCGGAATTTCCTGTGTTTCCGTTGTTTCCGGAATCACCTTTATTCTCAGAATCTGTAGAATTAAGATTGGCAATCTTCTTCATTGTCTCTGACTGGAAAGTCAGCGTTCTGTCATACCAGATTCCTTTTTTAATGGAATAGGCTGCTACTGCGATTTCCTTATCCAACGCTTCTACCGGAACGGTATAAGTATATTTTCCTTCTTTATTCACCTGATATGGAATCCAGGATGACTGATCTGCGCTTGCAGCCTCTTCCTTTGTTCCCATATACAGATAGCCGTAACCGGTTCCGCTTAATGTAAGCACGGCACTCATTTTTCCGTCTTTTGCTGTCAGAATACAATCCACTACTTTAAACATGGAAGAACTGGAAGTTACGTCCATACTGTAGATTCCGTTTGCTACTGTTGCTTCCGGTGCTGGATTCGGATTTGGAACCGGATCCGGTGTCGGAGTTGGAGTTGGTGCTGGATCCGGTGTTGAGGTTTCTCCCGGATTCGGAATGTACATCCATAAGTACTGTTTGTCATACCAGGTCTGATCTTTTGACTTTCTCAAAGATACTGGAATTGTCTGGCCTGCTTTTTCTTTCGGAACATTGAAATGAAATGTCCATGCACCTTCTTCATCCTTTGTTCCTTCTATAATAGATGCTTTCAACAAGTCATCTTTTGAACCAAGATATAGCGCATCAAATCCTGTGTTGTTTGTCTTGATCGTAATATCAAGTTCGCCATCCTTTTCAACAACTGTTGATTCACTGACCTTGAACATCTTGAACTCTTCAGCGTCTTCTTTTACTACTTTCACAGATTCTCCTGTTACAGAAGGAGCCTCCTGCAGTGGCGGAAGTTCCGGTTCCGGAGTATTCGTAGAATCGTTAGAATCCGTAGAAGGTTCTGACTTGCCTGTCTCATCTTTTATCTGTGTATCCTTGTTATCAGTTTTTTCGTCCGCAACCTGATCTGAGACAGTTGTGCCTGGATTTTTCCCAGTGGTTTCTGTATCTTTCTCTTCTGAGTTATTTTCTAAGTTGTTTTCTGAATTATTTTCTGAGTTATTCTCTAAATTTGGTTTTGTTTCTGCTTCGATTGAATTCTGATCATCTGATTTATCCGAAGAATTATCAACTTTATCAGATTCCTCTGTCTGATCTTCTTTAACATTTCCTGCGTCTTCTATCTGACTCTCATCTTGTTTCTTATCTGTATCAGCTTCTTCCACCTCAACAGTTTCCTGTAAATTTGTCTCATACTGCTGCTCATTTTCTGCCGCATATGTTCTTGTATAAGACAATGGTGAAATCATCATAGAACCTGTCAGCATAAGTGCAAGCCATCTGCTCTTATTTCTCATTTTTTCTGTCTCCTCTTAGGTTGTAAATATAACACGGAAAATGGATAGAATTATCCTAACGAGATGTTTTGCTGGTCGCACATAGTGTGAACAGTAATAAATGATTCTTTCGGTACAATCAATTACTCGTGATCTGGAATTCGTATATTCCCCGCACCAGCGACCGGCAGGTTTCCTGACTTACAGATCTTCTATACAGAACACCTTCCCGGTCTCCCAGTGGATGTGCGGACTCTCCACACTTGTCTGTATAGGAGCGGTCTTCTGAAATCTAATTTCTAAGAAGACCGCATCTCTGCTCACAGTGACGAGTTCGTACAGGTCTTGCACCTGTTTCCCTTTTACCTGTTTCGATCAGGATATGGAAATATATTCCCTGATCAAACAGCACCGAACGCTATTATTTCTGACTAACTATAACATTTCATTATATTGAAGTCAACTATTCCGCCTTCACGGCCCAGCGCATCTTCGTAGATCTTGCTCTTCCGTTCTGTGCACATTCCTGCGCTGACGGACGTACAACATCCCTTGCATATTCGGAATAGATTCCTTCTTTATATCCTGCTTTGAGTGCTTTTTTTACAAGCTTGTCCTCTCCAGAATGGAATGTAAGAATTGCTACTCTTCCGCCCGGTTTTAATGCTCCCGGAAGTTTCTCCATGAATTCATAAAGCACTTCGAACTCATTATTGACATCAATACGAAGTGCCTGGAATGTTCTTTGGCAAGTCTTTTTGATAATGTCCTTCTTTTCTTTATTATTTGGAAGAAAATCCAAAGTCTTCTCAATCACATTTCTAAGCTTTGTTGTTGTATCGATGCGATTGCCTCTGCGAATCTCATCCATGATTGCTTTCGCCAGCTCTTCGCAGTATGGCTCATCTGAATTCTCGTAAAGCATTCCGGCAAGCTCTTCCTCGGAAATGTTGTCGAGTCGCTCTGCTGCGCTGATTCCCTTCTCCTGGTTCAGTCGCAGATCCAGCGGTCCGTCAACTTTGAAGGAAAATCCTCTCTTCGGATTGTCGATCTGCATAGAGGAAACTCCAAGGTCCGCAAGGATAAAATCAAATCCTCCAACTTCTTTTGCAATCTCATCGATCGTGCAGAAATTCTGCAGACGGATACTTAAAATGTCTTCTCCGAATCCCTGATCTGCCAGACGTTTTCTTGTCTTTGCAGACTCTTCCGGGTCAACATCTGTTGCATAGATGTGCCCCTCACCTTTCAGACATTCCAGCATTGCTTTCGTATGTCCACCGTATCCGAGTGTCGCGTCAAATCCAGTCTCACCCGGCTGGATTTTCAGGAAATCCAGGATCTCATTTACCATGATAGAAATGTGCATTCCGGCAGGAGTATTTCCCTTCTGGATTACATGCGCGATCGTATCCTTGTATTTCTCCGGCTGTAACTCTTTATATTTCTCCTCGAATTTCTTCGGGTATTTTCCTTTATATCTCACACGACGCTTGTGCGGTGTCTGTGATTCTTGTATGTTCTGATTGTTCTGTTCGCTCATTTCGCTCTCCTGTTCTTATCTTTACAACGTATGTACAGTATACCATGAAAGTTATTCACAATATACCATGAACTTTGAAATGTTTTCCACATAAGTCTTCATATTTTTCACCTATTCACATTTCTTTACCGAAACCTGCATGGATTCGCTATTTTATCCGGCTGCATATCTTACTGCCACGTTCATCACTCCGGCAAACATCATCACAACCACCGGATTCAGTTTTGTCTTACGAAGCAGTAACAGACAGATTCCGAAGATCACCACCATAGACCATTTTGTCGCCGCAAACTGCACAATTCCATCTGTCCAGAATGCAGTGTGCAAAATTGCGATACCTGCGGATGCGATCAGTGCGACAACTGCCGGTCTTAAGGATTCCAGCACGCTCTGGAACATTTTCATTTTCTTATATCTTAAATAAAACCATGCGATCAAAGTTACGATAATACAAGACGGCAGAATGCACCCACAGGTCGCCGCAACAGATCCCGGAACTCCCGCAATCTTGCTGCCGACAAATGTTGCCGCATTGATCGCAATTGGCCCAGGTGTCATCTGGGAAATCGTGATCAAATCTGTGAATTCTGTCATCGTAAGCCAGTCGTGCTGCGACACTACCTGTTCCCGGATCAGAGGCATCGCCGCATAACCGCCGCCAAAGCTGAACAGTCCAATCTGAAGAAAGCTTAAAAATAATTTCAAATAAATCATTTCTCTTCACTTCCTTTCTTCGTGATTTTTTTCTCAATTAATGCGCGGAGTACTCCGACAATTCCACAGATCAGAATCACATAGACTACATTTACCTCAAATATGCAGGAAGCTATAAATGCCCCGACCATAAGTACGTATGACAAAGCATCTTTCTTCTTCACGATTCCGGCACCCATGTCATATGTCACAGATGCGATCACGGCGCCCACTCCGGCCTGCATTCCTTCGAGCATTAAGCTGATGATCTGGTTACTTCGAAATGCCTGATAACCGGCAGAAAGTATCGATATAATAAGAAATGGTGGGATTACTGTCCCGGCAATTGCTGTCAGAATCCCCGCAATTCCAGCCAGTTTATATCCGATTACGATTGCTCCGTTCACTGCGATTGCTCCCGGTGCCGACTGCGCGATCGCGACAAGATCCAACATTTCTTCTTCCTCAATCCAATGATATTCATCTACGAACTTTTTCTTCATCAGGCTGACGATCACATAACCTCCACCAAATGTGAACGCGCTTAAGTAAAAGGTTGACCAGAAAACCTTCCACAATTTTTTATCTTGCGTTTTTTCTTGTTGTTCTTCCATATATATATTGTCCTCGTATATTATGATTATGCGAATTGCGTAGCACTAGAACTCCCACCACACTATATGCTATTGGCAGGCAAAATTCCCTAACTATGGTATTCTTTCTCTTGTAGTCTATCGCAATCAAAATGATTATGCAATCGCCTTGAATTTTTTACATTATATTTTCCTTTTTGAAACCTTAATTTTATCTGAATTTTCCCTATTTGGAAAATGATTATGATACAATGAGAACAGTAATATTTATCATAAAGGAGATTGAAATTGAAAAACCTATTTTTTCGATTCTCTTGTGCCGTTCTCCTATGTTACTGCCTGACCGGATGCGGTAGCATACAGCACAAATCCAGTACGGACACGGCGCAGGCGCAGGGTACTAAGGCACCACCCAAGACAGCGGATGATTTTTCTATCTCATCAGATTCTGAAAATGAAACTGTAGATGAAACTTCTTCTGCTGATGCCGCCACCCCATCTGCTTCTGAATCTGAATCCGTAACTCAGCAGGAACTGCTGACCGGCGCAGCGGCTCTTTACAGCAATGGACAGGAGATCAGCTTTGACCCTTCCTGGCAATACGCAGACTTTTCTGCAATCAATTCTGGAACAGCTACTATTTATCTTGCAGATTCTGATCGCAAGGATATCGTCGTTGGCGTGAATGCCGGACATGGAACTTCCGGTGGTGCTTCTGTAAAGACACAGTGTCACCCGGATGGTTCTCCAAAGACAACCGGCGGAAGCACTGCTCAGGGTGCAACTTATGCGACTGCAGTTTCCGGGGGAATGACATTTAACGATGGAACTGCTGAAAGCACTGTTACACTTCAGATGGCTCAGATTCTGAAAGATAAGCTACTTGCTCAAGGATATGATGTCCTTATGGTGAGAAACAGCGACGATGTCCAGCTTGATAATGTTGCCCGCACCGTACTCTGTAACAATGTAGCTGACTGTCACATCTCACTCCACTGGGATGGAGATGGATTGGGGTATGACAAAGGCTGTTTCTACATTTCCGTGCCGGATGGTCTGAAAAGTATGGAACCTGTCGCTTCCCACTGGCAGGAACATGATGCACTTGGAGCATCTCTTGTAGAAGGACTTCGTACAGAAGGATTGACCATTTACCAAAATGGTTCTATGAATATCGATCTGACGCAGACTTCTTATAGTACGATTCCGTCTGTTGATATGGAACTTGGAAATGCAAGCTCTGACCACAGTGATTCCACACTAAATAGTCTGGCTGATGGTCTGGTTCTTGGACTCAATGCTTATTTTGGAAATTAGAATTCTTATTGAGTTATTTATTTTATTTTTTAAGGAGGTTATTATGGAGCCACTCATTCGTGTTAAAAATATGTACAAGATCTACAATCCTGGAGAAAATGAAGTCCGCGCACTGGATGATGTTTCTCTTGAAATCAACCAGGGGGAATTTATTGCCATTGTCGGACATTCCGGTTCTGGTAAATCTACATTTATGAATATGCTCGGCTGTCTTGACACACCTGATTCCGGGGAATATTTTCTGGACGGAAAAGATGTTGCCAATCTCTCAGACAATGAACTGTCTGATATCCGCAATCACAAGATCGGCTTCATCTTTCAGGGATTTAATCTGATTCCAAACTTGGATGCACTTGGAAATGTAGAACTTCCACTGATCTATCGCGGACTTGGAAAGCAGCAAAGAAAAGAGATTGCCGGGGAAGCTCTATCGAAAGTTGGACTGGAAAATCGTATGGATCACAGACCGAACCAGCTTTCCGGTGGACAGCAGCAGCGTGTCGCTGTAGCCAGAGCAATTGCCGCACAGCCGCCGATCATCCTTGCCGATGAGCCGACCGGTAACCTGGACAGTAAATCAACTATCGAGATTATGAATATCCTCAAAGACCTTCATGAGTCTGGAAGAACAGTTATTATCATTACACATGATGATGAAATTGCCAATCAGGTTGACCGTGTTGTCCGCATTATGGATGGAAAGATTGTGAGTGATAGTGTAAATCCGTAGCAATTTAAATCTTTACCTGCAATTACAGAGAGAGGGCAGTACTTTACGATTTCTCAATCGTTGAAGCACTGCCCTCTTTCTATGTTTCTTATTAGATATTTCTTAGTAGAATTTCTAATTACTTCTATTCACTTTTTATTCTACTGATACAAGCTCAATCTTGAAGTTCAGTTCTTTTCCTGCCATCTCATGGTTTGCATCGAAAGTGATTGTTGTCTCTTCCTTAGCTGTTACCTTTACCGGAAATGGCTGTCCATACTGATTGGACAGGTAAACCTGCTGTCCCACTTCAAGGTCTTCAGATCCCGGGAGTTCTGCAATCTCTACTGTGAAGATAGCTTCCGGATTCGGCATTCCATAAGCTTCTTCCGGCATCAGATGGATGTCCACTACCTGACCAACTTCCATATCAGCTACTGCTGCATCAAATCCTTTGATCATCTGTCCTGCACCGCATACAAACTCAAGCGGCTCTCCACGATCATAAGAAGAATCAAACTGAGTTCCGTCATTGAATGTTCCTTTGTAATGTGTACGGCATTTCTTTCCAACATTCTTTCCTTCCATTGTAGTGTGTGATCCGCATCCGCCACCGCAGCTGCTTCCACAAGAATGTCCCTCTTCATGATCTCCACAGGAATGTCCTTCCTCATGGTGATGATGATCACATGTAGCTCCTCTGGATACAAGCTCGCCTTTCAGGTATGCCTCTACTGCCTGATCTGCGTCTCCCTGAGCACCTGAACATAATTCAACGCCAGCCTCTGCAAGTGCTGTCTGAGCTCCGCCACCGATTCCACCACAGATCAGAACATCTACATTCTGTCCTGCAAGCAGTCCTGCCAGTGCTCCGTGTCCTTCCCCATTAGAACCGATCACTTCACTGGAAACTACCTTATTATCTTCCACTTCGTACACTTTGAAAGTCTCTGTCTTTCCAAAATGCTGGAAAATATTTCCGTTGTCATAAGTTACTGCAATTTTCATTGTAAAATCCTCCGTTTCAAAATTCCCTGTCAGACTAGTATAATCCATTACGCAGGTAAAAGCAACCTTTGTGTAGATGCGAAGTTGCTCCTTGTAGCAGTTACTGTTCACACGATGTGCGACCAGCAACGCAAACAGTATCATTGACACAATCTCCTCAAGACACTATACTTGTTATAAAACTTACTCCAAACCATCAGAAAGTGAGCACAACCATGGAATATGAACACATTACCCATTCCTTTGAACCAATATATAATGAAGACTCCGAGATTCTGATTCTTGGAACTCTTCCTTCTGTAAAATCACGGGAAAATAATTTCTACTACGGACATAAACAAAATCGATTCTGGAAATTGTTGGCGAAACTTTGTGAGGAGGAAACTCCGCAGACAGTTGAAGAGAAAACGGCCATGTTACTCCGCCACCATATCGCCATCTGGGATGTTATTCAAAGCTGTGACATCAAAGGCTCCAGTGACAGCAGTATCAAAAATGTGACACCAACTGATTTGAAACAAATCCTAGATCATTGTCAGATTCGACAAATCTATGCAAACGGAAATAAAGCCGGAGCTCTTTATAAGAAATATCAGCAGCCGCTGACCGAAAGAGACATCCTTGTGCTTCCTTCCACCAGCCCAGCCAATGCCGCCTGGTCACTGGACCGTTTGTACGAAAAATGGAGTGAGATACTGAGGTGAATTATATTGCCTCAGTTCTCACTCCATTTTTATTCAAATAAATTACTATTTCAAACAACTTAGATTATTCGCTAACCTGTTCTCTTCTCTGCTCAAACACTGCTGCCAGTCTCGGCAGAATCTTATTGCATGCCATCGTGTATGCCGCGCCAAATACATTTGCCCCAATACGAAGCGCTACCGCATACGGCATCCCAAACAAGCCGGACGCGATCGATAATGCTCCAAATGTATTAAATGCTGTCTGCCATGCATACCCTGCAGAATATCCGACTCCAATTCCTCCGATCATTCCGATGTATGGATACATTGACTCCGGAAGCACCAAATACAGGATAACAAATAACAGACATCCTACTATATTAAATGCAGCTCTCTTTCCTGCTCGTTCTTTACAGTCATCCGGGAATGGAAGACAAACAGACATGCTTGCGATCCCCGCCCACATTGCTCTCGGAAGTCCAAGCAATGACATGAATAACATTGCACTGGAAACAACAAATGAAAGACGAATGTACCATCTGTTTCTTGCAGAGCTGATATTGAACTCGCGGAACAAATCAAGAAATGATCTTCTATACGGTCTGTTCTTCTGATTCTTATAGAAGATTGCCATACACAATACCATTCCAACCAAAAGGCCAACCACGCGATACAAGTACTCCTGTCCGGTCACATCATATCCCTGGAGAAGAAGATATCCAAGAACAAATGTAGAATGATTGTACATGATCACATTGTGACATCCCAGAATCATAAGAAGCAAAATACATACTATATTAATAAAGAATGCCGGAACCGGTGACACCATATTCGAAAGCTTCGGTCCTGCAATCAATATTCCAAAGATTCCGACAATCGAGGCCAATCCGTGCGTTGTACGAATTCCAAAATCTGCCTGTCGAAGAACAAGCACCGCAAGAAGCACTGTAACGCCTACTACACTGTTGTTATTCCCTGTGAAATGACTGTATAAAGAAACTACCGCCACACAAAATGCCATTACAAGATAGACTTTAAAATTATAAATTAGAATGTGGCGATACCTTTCCTTCTTGTCTTCTGTCGCTTTGATCAGCTGCTTAGATGCAACTGAACTGAGCTGTAACTCCTGATAAAATGTCATATATCTCTTCCTCCCACTGTTATTTTTCTTCAAAATATCAACGAGAAACTATAATACAAATCCATCTCGGAGTCAATAAAAACTTTATTAAAGTTTTCTGATAAATCTAAATTATTCGAACAATATATAGAATTTAATTTTTAGACTTTACAAAACGCAGGCTCTATGATAAGATAGTTTGTGTCGAGCGGAAGTGGCGGAATGGCAGACGCGCTAGATTCAGGTTCTAGTGGGAGTTTTATCCTGTGGGAGTTCAAGTCTCCTCTTCCGCATTGATAGAATGTGAGAGAAATCCTTGATTCAAGGATTTCTCTTATTTTTTTGTTATCTGAAATTAGCACATTTTTCGTTTTCTCAACTAGCTTTATGGCAGAATCTCAAGCCAGTATCCATCTGGATCTTTGATAAAATCATCCGTAGTCTTTCTTCTCACTTCGTGCAGATCAAGGGCCTCGTTGTAAAATTTAATAGATCGCTCCAGGTCTGATACATTGTAGTTCTCGTGAATCATCTTAAACTTCATAATTCTTCTCCTTTTGTACATTCTGTGTCTTTAATACGTGACTTATATTGCGGATATTCAGTAATAAACCGCTTAATTACATTGGCATCATTCCAGTAATGCATTGGAAAAATGACATTGCAATCTACATTTTTAAGGAAATACAGAATTCCGTCGGCATAGTGATCTCCCTGCCTCGGATCTAAAGGAACAAATGCAGCATCAAAATGCATACCCTTAATTTTCCTGATTTCTGCACGATATGCTGAAGTAAGTCTCTGGTTGTCAGCTTTCGGTTCACCATCCCAATACCAGTCATTTAAGTCGCCGGCATGATAAATGGTACCTTCCTTTGTTTTGACAATAAATGCTACACCACTATCGTTAGACAGCAATGTATCAACTTTGGTATCATTATCCAGATTATAAGTCTGATCATGATAAACATATGTAATCTTCATATCTGTCAAATGATTTCTTTTTCGTATATCATTCGCCAGGACTGCCTGATAAGTCATCCCCATATCATCAAGAATCTCAAAAATTTGAGGGTTAAAATGATCCTTATGGAAGTGACTACAAAAAACGATTACTTCTTTTTCCTTATCAAGGTGCGGTAATTCACCCTTATAATAATCAAAAATATAGTAGCAATCTTTGGTTTCAAGTAAAAATCCACTGTGGTTAATGTAAGTAATTTTCATAATATCTCCTGTATAAATTAATATTGGAAACTTCATAAAAAAATTCTGATTTCTATGTTGTTTAAATTCCTAATAAAGAATCAATCTATGATTGATTTATAATAATTCCCAAAATCGGCCAGTGCATCTATAATTGGCAGCATTTCTTTTCCAAGTTCCGTTAATCCATATTCTACTTTTGGCGGAATCTCCTGATAATCGTGCCGATAAACAAGCCCGTCATCAATCATTTGCCTGAGACTATCTGTCAGTACCTTCTGTGAAATGCCTTCAATATCTCTCTGCAGTTCATTAAAACGCCAGGGACGTTCTTTTAAATTACGTATGATCAAAAGTTTCCATTTTCCACCTATAAGGGACACGGCCGTTGCTACCGGACAAACAGGAAGTTCATCTTTTGTCTTCATTTCACATTCACCTCCAATTTTATAATAACACATACATTTTAAATAGTGATCTCACTGTGTGCGACTTTTTATAGTCTTGGTTACGTGCGTTGAAAGCATGATTCCAAGACGCAAAAATAACCGCCCGGTAGCACCTTTCTATTTATTAGACTAGCATTTCTTTTTTTCTTATGTCAAATAAATCTTTTAAGATTCTCTATCACCCCAACGCCACATCCAGAACCATCATCAAACTGAACCCAACCGCAAAGAAAACTGTACCGATATTAGAGTGCTCCCCTTGCGACATTTCCGGAATCAGTTCTTCAACCACAACATAAAGCATTGCTCCTGCTGCAAAGCTCAGTAAATATGGTAATGCCGGGATTATCAGCTGCGCAGCAATGATTGTAAGTACTGCTCCAACTGGTTCAACCACACCTGAAAGCACACCTCCTAGAAATGCCTTCCCCTTACTTTCTCCTTCGGCTCTAAGCGGCAGAGATATAATTGCTCCTTCTGGGAAATTCTGAATTGCAATTCCAAGTGATAAAGCAAGCGCACTCGCTGCTGTAATCTTTGTATTTCCTGCAAGAAGACCTGCATACATTACACCAACTGCCATCCCCTCAGGAATATTATGCAGTGTAACCGCCAGTACCATCATCGTTGTACGCCCAAGCTTACTTTTAGGTCCTTCTGACTGTTCACTTCCTACATGAAGGTGTGGAATCAAATGATCCAACGTAAGCAAAAACAACACGCCAATCCAAAACCCGACTACTGCCGGGAAAAAGGATAAAGCTCCCGTATTTTCGGATTGTTCAATAGCTGGAATCAAAAGACTCCAGATGGATGCTGCAACCATTACCCCTGCGGCAAATCCTGCAAGTGCACGCTGCACCTGTTTTCTAAGTGTTTTTTTCATAAAAAGCACACATGCTGCACCAAGCGTTGTTCCAATGAACGGAATCAGTATCCCAAGAAAAATTTCCATTTACGCATCTCCTTTATTGGTTAGTTTTAACTAACTACTCATTTTCTAAAAATCCGTGTAAAACCGAACCTGTAATTCCACACGGATTATTTTTTCTCTAGTTCAGTATATCACTTAAGGAATTGTGTAGCAAGAAGCAACTTTTCTGCCTGATCACTTCCCCATCCAATTTTCCTGTTTTTTTCACAGTTTTCACTCAATCTTTCGCTTTCTGTGCTATAATATGGCATTGCGAAAATATACGATGCTTAAACAGAGGTGAATTACTTGAAGAAGAAAACGCTTGTGCCTCTTATCGTTTTTTTACTGGGCATGTGCCTTGTTGGTTTGATTGTATACAAAACAGATGCCATTGAAAAAGAACAGAAACGCACGACCGCACAATTAAATGCAACAACTTACGGTGAACGTATAAAGAATGAGATTACTAATGGGATTGAGATCACTGATACGTTACAACAAATCTTGATCAGTGAAAATGGAGAGATCAATTATTTTGATACCATTTCCAAAAATATTATGTCCGACTCTATAGAAAGTATACAGCTCGCCCCAAATGGTGTTGTGACAGATATTTATCCTGCTGAAGGAAATGAAGCGGGCAAGATTGATCTGCTCCATGATAAAGATCGTGGAGAAATTTCCTGTTATGCGAGGGATAACCATACTTTGATCACACAAGGTCCCTTTGAATTAAAGCAAGGAGGCTATGGAATTGCAGTTCGCAATCCGGTCTACTTAAATGATAAAAATGGTCAGGAATATTTCTGGGGATTTACGATTGTTATTTTGCGTGTTCCTGATATTTTTTCAGACTCAATCAACGCACTTTCGGATTTTAGTTATAAATATAAGCTTTCGAAAACATCCTCTCCCTGGAGTGATACATATGAAGTTGTTTATCAGTCAGATGGAACTTTAACAAATCCGGTTTCTTATGATTTTACAATAGGTGAAGAGAACTGGAAATTTGAGGTAATGCCTGTAAGTGGGTGGAGAAATGCGAAACTTATAGCTATAGTTATCGGATTTTTTACTTCTATCGTATTTGTTCTGTCAGTTCTTATCTGGGTCTGGCTAACATCAAAAGAAAATAAAAACAAATTCCAGAAACTGGCACATATGGATTCACTTACCAATATTTATAATCGTTACGGATTTGATGAATTAGTAGAAGAAATGATTGCTAAAAATCCGAACGCTCATTATGTAGTTGCACTCTTCGATATAGATGATTTTAAGTTTATTAATGATATCTATGGACATGTTTACGGTGACAGAGCTTTAAAGAATCTTGCTGACAGTATGAAAAAATCTTTTCCATCGGATGCATTATTGGGGCGAAACGGCGGTGACGAATTCTGTATTCTTCTCCCTAATCGCACATATGATGATGCGAAAGAACAGTTACAACAATTCACTATGCTTCCAAAGATATTCTCATACAAGGGAAATGACTACCCATTTTATATTTCTCTTGGATATGCTGAATACCCTACCGCTGCATCAAACCGTGCGCAGCTCATGCGCTGTGCAGATGCCGCACTTTATGAAGTAAAACTACATGGAAAGAATGGATGTATGGCTTACAAGGAAGGACTTCAATCCGGTGTCCGCAAACAACTTGGATTTGCACTCAAGGATATCTCTGAACATCTTCCTGGTGCGTTTATTATCTACAGAGCGGATAAGGGAAATGACGAACTCTTTTATGCAAACCATGAGTTTCTCCAGATGGCCGGATATAAAGATATAGATGAGCTGTTTAAGCTTACAAAGAAGAGCTTTCGAAACCTTATCCGGGAAGATGAGCAACAGCAGATTGAGGCAAGTATCTGGCAGCAAATCGACAGCGGCAATGAAAATGACTATATTTATTTTCATCTTCAAAAAGCTGATGGAACTTACCTTTCTGTACTTGACCATGGAAGAATTGTAGAAAACCAGCAATATGGAAGAGTATTTTATGTGTTGTTTATGGACTGGGCTGATATGCATATCCGTTACAGTGATAAGTTCTCTGAATAAATAACAGATGGTGTGGGATCATATCAAAATCCCACACCATCTGTTATTTCTTTCAAGAATGCCTTTTTATAAATCTTCCTGTATTTTGACGTCACTGTTATCTGCCAGACATTGTTTTAACACAGTGATCATTTTTTCCCCATCCAATGGTTTTGCAATATGACCGTTCATTCCTGCATTTTTTGCCATCTGTATATCTTCCGCAAAAGCATTCGCAGTCATGGCAATAATCGGTATGGCGGCTTTTTTCCGGTTTTCCATCTGCCGTATCTTTGCAGTCGCTTCATATCCATTTAACCTCGGCATCTGAATATCCATGAGAATCAACGCATAATATCCATCCTCTGCTTGTCCCAGCATATCACAGCATTCCTGACCATCTTTTGCCCAGTCAGTCAAAATCCCCTCTTCTTTCAACAGTTCTATCGCAATTTCAGCATTTAATTCATTATCTTCCGCAAGAAGAATTCGCTTTCCAATACTCTTATCAGATATAACAGACTGTTCCGACTCTTTCTTTTTGTATACATCCTCTTCTGATGCAATCTCCAGTGGAATTTCCACTGTGAATTTTGTTCCTTTCCCCTGTTCGCTTTCTACATAAATCTTTCCGCCCATCAGTTCAACAAAAGATTTCACAATAGAAAGTCCAAGACCAGTACCGACCACTTTATTCTCTGTCGCTGTATGTTCTCTTGAAAATTCATCAAAAATATGTGGAAGGTATTCCTGCTTCATCCCTATTCCGGTATCTTCACAGATGAATACATACCATGCTTTTTTATCATCTGATGCTGTTTCCGTAATATTTACATGAATCGCCTGACCGTTTGGAGTATATTTGATTGCATTACTCACTATATTTAAATATATTTCCTGAAGTTTTGTCTTATCACAGACTGCATATTTATGCTGTATATTTGTATCTATCGAATATTGAATTTCCTTCGATTGGATATCAGCTTCAAATACTGTATTTACAGAATAAAACATTTCGCTCAAATTCTCTGCCTGCATTTTTAACACAGCTGTTCCACTTTCAATGCGAGCCTTTTCCAGCACCTGATCAATAATCGTCATCAGAAAATTGCCCGAGGACTTGATCTTTCCTAAATACTCCCTTGCTTTTTCCTCGTTCTTAAGATTCTTTCCTAGAAGATCTGAAAATCCAATAATTGCATTCATCGGGGTTCGGATGTCATGACTCATATTAAACAGAAATCGTGTTTTTGCCTCACTTGCTTCTTTTGCCTGTTCTGCCGATTTTTTCAATTCAGCTGCATACTGCTTCTCTCGACGTTTTTTGCTGCAGATCTGATCAAAAATAGTAGCACCCATCATGGCAATTATGAGGGCTGATACAATAACAGCAATCCATTGATAAATTGAAATCCATCCCTCCTTTGGTACGATATCCACATACCATGTGTAATTAGGAATCTCACACTCTACCGTAAGGCTATTCTCAGGCATATGTTCCTGATTTTGAGTCAGAACAATCCGATCATCGGCATTCTCATCATTCGTCCATATCTCATAACAATAGGATGCTTCACTTAGCCGTTCCATGCCAATTTCATCTATAAATTTATCCCAGTCGATAACTATGATCACAAACCCCCAAAAGGTGTCATTTCCTGTAATATTATTCTGATAAACCGGATGGAACAGCAAAGCTCCTGTTCCTCCCTGTTTTAATTGATATGGACCTCCAAGAGTATATTTTCCTGTTTCTTTGGCACGCTTTGCGTCTCCACTGCGTTCATGCTCTGTCAGCATATTCATTCCAAAAGCCTGATCATTTCCCTGCTTTGGGAAAATATCAGTAATAACCCCATTCGGTGCGAGTTCGAATGCTTTTACAACACCTGCTTCATTCGGAAGCATTTCTGCCAATTCTGAGAATGTAGTCTGATTCAGATCATATCCTGCAAGAATCACGTTTTCAAGAAATTCTGAAAGTTCAACATACTGATCTAATTGTGCATTGATCCGCTTTACTGTACTTTGTGCAGTATAAGCAGCTGCTGTCTTTTTTTCTTTCTCTATGTTCTTTACAATAATACAGCCCAAAAGAAGTGCTGTTATAAAAATAAACAAGCCAATGATCCAACTGTATCTTTTTGTCTGTTTAGAACTGGTACTTCCCTTTTCCATTTACTGTTGCCTCTTCATCTTCAATGTTTTCTGTTGTTTTTAATTATATCATGTCATGTTTTTTTATGTATATTTTTTTCTACAGTAAACGGATAACAAGTTCTTTCTTTGTCTGCTGCTTTCCTTCGCATTATCCTTAAGCTATTTCCTTTTTCATTGCCCTGTAACCGATCAGCACTGTCCATACATATGCACATGTTTTCGGAATCATCAGCATTCCGATCATCGGAACAACATCAGCCCACAGTACAACCGGGATATAGAATGCAAAGCTTAAGACGATCGTCAGCCACATCCAGCAGAAAGACTGATCATTGCTTTCTTTTGCACTTTTGTAAAACAAAACGATGATAAGTAATCCCATCAGTGCAAACGGAATATTACGGTAAATGCCCCAGGAAAGCGGTGCTTCTGCACTGAGCCATTCATTCTGTGGCATCATACACAGAACAATTCTTAATCCTGCGAGTAGATAGATCGCTGCTGTAGTTGCATTGTGTCCTTTGATCTGATAACGTTCACGCCAAATATAGTAAAGAATAACATAAAAAATTGTCATTGTAACGGATGTGATCCATTTACCTAATCCTAACTGTACAGTGAAATTCTCAAGACCTGTTGTACAAAGTGCAAATGCACGTGGAACCAGGTGGAATGCATCTCCACTTCCTAAAAGAACTGCCATGATTCCAAACATGGTGAACTGACGGTTTCCTTTGCTCTTACGGATCATCAAGATTCCGATTGTAATTACCGAGATTAAATACACGGCGTCAAATAAAGTTTCTACAATTGCCTGCATAATAAATATCCCTCTTTCTTTTGAATTTATATTGAATTATGTTGTTCTGATAAAACAGACCTGCACAATTACAATCACACATAACTATGCGTACATGAACATTGTTCATTTTCAATCAAAAATTTTCCCACAGCTACTGTGGGAGAATTTTAATACAACGTTTTCTTTACAAGCATCAATACAGATGATGGATCATAATCCTGCCGGATCATCGACACCAGAATCAGGGAAAACAGTATGTCTGCAAACTTTTTCTCTGTAAATTCCTGGTCAAATACATCTGCACGGACCTTCGGATCATTTCCTAAGACCTCACATAATCCATTCAGAATATGTCCCCATGTCTTCATCATTCTTTTCTTCCCACTTGTTTTTTCATCTCTCATAAAACCAAATGAATGTAATGAGAAGAACCCAGGGAACTGACGATTACCGTATTCTAATCGTTCATAGATCCATGAAATACAAGATTCGACATCGTGAAAGACCTGTTCATCTTCCGGGTGAAAAAAGATTTCATGCCAAATACTCTCTATTGTATCACTGAGCAAATCTGCCTTGGATTCATAATAATTATAAATAGTACCTGCTGATACAGAACATCGGGACGCAACAGCCCGTATACTTACGGCAGCCCATCCATTCTCCTTTATCAGATCTCTGCTGGCAGCTAATATGTCTTCTTTTGAAGTAGCAAGATGATTCACGATCTCACCTCCGATATCTCATTTCTGTATTCTAAATTTATAATGAACACTGTTCATTTTGATAATATACAGCACTTAGGTAGGTTTGTCAAGACTGTTTTAACCTATTTCTTTTTTCTTATGTCAAATAGATCTTTTCAGCATTACCAGCATTGTAATAAAGCACAAACTTCCACCAATCACATTAGATATAGGCTCTGCTAAGAACACCCCTCTCGTCCCCATGTGAAATGCATATGGGAACAAATACGTCAGTGGCACAACGATAAATACTTTTCTAAGTAATGAAAAGAAAATTGCCTGCTTCTTCTTGTTCAATGATTTGAAAACCGTCTGCCCAACATACTGCAGATCCATAAATATAAATGCTGCGAAATAAAGTTTCAGTGCATCTACGCAATCAGCAAGCAGTTCTCTATCTGTGCTGAAAATTCCGATTAGAAATTCCGGTTCGAAAATAATCACGCTCCACGTAATTGCTGTATAGATCAATATCATGCAAGTCAGTACGCGGATGGCTTTCTTCACTTTCATTGGGCGCCGGGCTCCATAATTATAGCTCAAGATCGGAGAAGTTCCTTCATTGATAGCATAGATCGGAGTTTCCACCATCTGACGAACACTTGATACGATCGTCATAACAGAGATATATACATCACCGCCAATTCCTGATAAGACGCTGTTACAACATATTGTTACCAGACTATTGGTCAGCTGCATGATAAACCCTGCACTTCCAAGGCTCACAATATTCTTCGCATCATCTCTACATGCTTTCCATTCTCCTTTTGACAGCACCCGCACTTTCAATTCCGCTTTCTTTCTCAAGAAATAAAATACATATGCTGCCGATAAAGTCTGGGAAATGATTGTTGCGATCGCCGCTCCTTTTATGCCTAAATTCAATCCAAATATAAACAATGGATCCAGAATCAGATTAGCAACGGCTCCAATTGTAACCGATAACATTCCTGAAGTTGCATATCCCTGCGCATTAATAAATGGGTTCATCCCTGTTGCAATCATAGATGGGACTGTTCCGATCAAATAAATCATCATGTATGGATATGCGTAAGACAGCCCTTCTTCCGACGCCCCGAACAACACCAGAATCGAACTTGCGAACAGCATTCCGATCACCATCAATGCCACTCCACAAATGCACAGCATTGAAAATGATGTATTCATGATCACTTCTGCTTTTTTTATGTTTCCTTTGCCTCGGTTAATTGAAAATAACGGGGCACCGCCACTTCCAAATAAATTGCTGAATGCAGTGATGATCACAATAATCGGAAAGCACAAGCCCACTGCTCCAAGCGCTGTTGTTCCTACTGATGGGATCCTGGCAATATAAATCCGATCCACAATGTTGTACAAAAGACTCAGTATCTGAGCCACAAGCATCGGTAACGCTGCTCCCAAAATATTTCCTGTAACTGTTCCGTGGTCGAAATCAATCTGTTTCATCTTTATAATATTATCTTAAACCAATCTTTCTCTTCAAATTCAACAACCGTACAATCATTTGCATAAGTACATTCCGGAAGTACGATCATTGCATGAAGTACCTCATTATTCGCCGGAAGTGGACACAGATGCCAGATCGCTGCATTGATCTTTACCATGCATCCCTTTGGTACAAGGAAAGCCTTCGCAAGTTCCGGAACCGGTGTTCCGCCGGAAGCAGGTGCAACATGGATAAGCATGTCGTCATCAAGAGCAACAATCCCTTCCCATGTAGTTGTATGATATTCCGCCATCTTGACAATTCTTTCGTCCTTGCGAACTTCAATCGGTGAAAATGCCATTGTTCCAACACAGGTTCCTGAGATACGGTCCGGATAGAATTTATGAATCTCTCCCTCCAGTGGATATCCCTCTGGTTCTGTCATACTGCAAAATGTTCCGTACGGTGCAAAATCTGCTGCATTAATCTTTACTGCTTTTACTTCTCTCATCGAGTAAGTCCTCCTTTGTTTTAATATAATCGTATCGCTGATGGAAAGCAGATCAGCTTGCTCCACTCTCACTACCAACTCATCACGTCTAGTATATCATAATTAATTCCGACCAGCAAAATCTCACCGCAAAACTCTTTGATTGCCGCCGGGTAGTTCCGTTTCTTAATCTGTGCTGCTACTGCATCCACATTCATATTTGCCCAGCAACATCTATCTTTTCACATATCTCTGATTTCTGCTGCGTGGCTTGTCAGGAACTGTCATCTGTATCAATTGAAGTTCTATTGCCGGATTCAGATAATTCTTGCGAAATGATTCCTTTGACTTTAGACCCAACAACTCCATCAAAGTAACTGCGGTGTACGGAACTTCGTATTCCATAACATCTAATAATCGTTTTACATATTCTGATATATTTTCCCTTTGTCCTTCCGACTGTAACAGAACTTCTTTTAAAATCTGATCAATCTGGCGCAACATAAATTCGATAAATAGATTTGAATCACCATTTACATGGCATTGTGCGATCACATTGTAATATTCTTCCTGGAATCTTTCAATCTGACTTTCTATTGGAATGTATTGAAAGAATGGCTTCCAATTTGCTAAAAGACAAGTATGCCACAACCTTGCCATGCGTCCATTCCCATCTGCGAATGGATGAATAAATACGAATTCATAATGAAATACGCAGGACAGGATCAATGGATGAACTTCTTCTTTTTCTCGTTCCATCCAATCAAACAGTTCTTCCATAAGATGTGGGACGAATCTTGCCGGCGGTGCCATGAAGATGCATTCCTCTCCATTGAAAACACCCTCTTCGCCATGTCTGAAACATCCTGATTCATCTATCAGATACTTCGTCATAATCCCATGTATGTGCTTTAATTCTTCAATATCATAAGGATCGATCTCATTTATTTTCTCATATGCTTCGTATGCGTTCTTTACTTCTTGTATTTCCTTTTGTTCTCCAAGCACAAGCTTTCCATCTATGACATCTCTTACCTGTCCGATTGTCAATGAATTTGCCTCGATTTTCAAAGAAGAATAGATTGATTTAACTCTGTTATTTTTTCTCAAATGTGGCTTTGACTCCAGATTTTTTCCAGTAGTGATTCTTCCTACTTTTTCAGAAATTGATGCGACTAAATCCAGCATTGTATTTGTAAGTTTGAATGGTGGTGCATAAGTATTCATATCATTTCCCCTCGTATAACTTACTTATTATCTTGTACGTTTTCTTACTATATTATACTAGTTTTTTATTTATTTTACTATAACTTGCTTGTTATCTTATACGTTTTCTTGTCTTTTATTAATTTGCGAACATATCAAGACTTCTCTCCACATTTTCCTCAAATTATCATCACAATCAACATTTTCTCTTGACAATTCCTCAAACCTCCATATAATTATCTATGGTAATTAACCTTGGTAACTATATAGGAGTTTTATTATGACAAATGAAAAAATCAAACGCATGCTCGATGCATGTTATCAGGCAAAGCGAATTCGTGAGATGCTCCCTCCGCTTCCGGAAGGTATCATGTCATCTCACATCCGCTATATGGATATGATCCAGGAGCTTCAGAAACAGAAAGTCCATGTAAGAGTTTCTGATTTAAGTGACGTTCTGAATATCCCGCGACCGGGTGTCACAAGGACAATAAAAGAAATGGAGAAGAAAGGATTGGTACAAAAGACAGCCTCCCCAGATGATGGACGTGTCACATACTTGTCTTTGACAGAACATGGGACGGAAATCTCTGAAAAATATAATGAGAATTATTTTAATGAGCTGACGCCTTATCTTGATGATATCTCCGATGCGGACGCTGACTGCATGGTTCAAACAATCCAGAAATTTTACGACATCATGTGTGAAAGGAGCATTCAAAATGACAGATAAAACTGCTGATTTTACGCAAGGAAGCATTCTAAAGAAACTGGTAGCATTTATGATGCCTGTGCTTGGCGCACTAATCCTTCAGGCAGCGTATGGAGCGGTTGACCTTCTGGTCGTTGGAAGATTTGGTTCTACCTCCGGACTTTCTGCAGTTTCTACCGGAAGTCAGGTTCTGAATCTGGTCACTTTCGTAGTCGTCCAGTTTGCTATGGGTATCACGGTTCTGATCGCGCGTTATCTCGGCGAAAAGAAACCGGAACAGATTGGCTCCGTCATTGGCGGTGCTGCAATTGTATTTACAGCGATTTCAGTTGGATTGTTCATCGTTATGGTTTGTTTTGCACACCCGATCGCAATCCTGATGCAGGCACCTGCTGAAGCTGTCGAATTGACTACTGTTTACATCCGTATCTGCGGTGGCGGAATCTTCTTCATCGTCGCCTACAACCTGCTTTCTGCGATTTTCCGTGGACTCGGAGACAGCAAGTCTCCTCTGCTTTTTGTACTTGTCGCATGCATCATAAATGTTTTCGGTGACTTGATACTTGTTGCAGGTTTCCACATGAACGCAGTCGGTGCCGCAATTGCAACTGTTTTCGCCCAGGCAGTCAGTGTTGTCTTCGCAGTAGTTCTTCTTATCAAAAAGAATTTGCCGTTTAAGATTATGAAAAAAGACTTCTGCCTGAATCCACAGTGCAAGAAATTCCTCATTATTGGACTCCCTCTTGCGCTCCAGGAATTCCTGACACAGATGTCATTCCTCGCACTCTGCGCTTTTGTAAACCGGCTCGGACTGGAGGCTTCTTCTGGTTACGGCGTTGCCTGTAAAATCGTAAACTTTGCAATGCTGGTACCTAGCGCACTCATGCAATCTATGGCTTCTTTCGTCTCTCAGAATGTCGGTGCCGGAAAATCAAAGCGTGCAAAGAAATCTATGTTCACCGGAATCGAAGTCGGCCTGGTTGTCGGATGTTTCGTCTTCGCTCTTGTATTTCTTAAGGGAGATGTCCTGTCCGGATTCTTCTCTACGGATGCCGACGTTATTCAGAATGGCTTTGCTTACTTGAAAGGATTCGCACCGGAAACGATTTTAACAGCCGTCCTCTTCAGCATGATCGGTTATTTTAATGGAAATGATAAGACGCTCTGGGTTATGACACAGGGACTCATCCAGACACTTCTGGTCCGTCTGCCAATGGCATACATCATGAGTATCCAGCCGAATGCCAGCCTGACAAAGATCGGTCTTGCTGCACCGGTTTCTACAGCAGTTGGAATTATGTTAAACGTTGGATTTTATGTTTATTTAAATCGGAAAAAATAGCCCCCTGCAACCGCTGCCACCGGCATTACAACCACGCAGGCGATTGCTCCGAAGATCATTGAGGCGCAATTTTCAAACATGATTTTAGAATTCAACAGTAGTTCAAACGAATATCCCTGCATCCGCAGATAGGAAAAAAGCAGAAGTGATTCTCCTAAATATGCAAACAGAAGTGTATTCACCGTTGTTCCGGTCACTTCTTTTCCTATCTGCATTCCGCTGTGAATCAGTTCTTTAAAAGTCATATCTTCTTTATGGCTTTTCACTTCATAAACAGATGTGGTAACTGTCAGTGCCATATCAAGAACAGCTCCAAGAGTACTGAGAAGTATAACAGAGACAGCAACATTTCTCATACTGATATTCAGGTTCATATTATAATAAAATACATCTTCTCCAACCTGTTGTATCTCGTTAAGACCTCCCGCCTCACTTCTCCATACAACGATATATATGAAGAAAAACAGCAACAGCATTGTGATCATAGTTGCCAGAAATGCACTCCATGTCTTTCCATTTCTACCATTTTGATAGAACAACGTAATACAGGAAATGACAACGCCGACACAAACCGTAACGAGAAGAACAGGAACTCCTGATGCCATAAGCCAGATTGCAAGACTTAAGATCAACAGATTTCCACACAAAGCAATAAGCGAAACGACACCTCTGTCTCCACCGACGACCATAATTAAAATCAGTAAAATCAATCCAAGTGTTATCAGCATTTTCCTTCTCCCTGCACCTTTCTTGCTTTCTTCTGTCTATGAAACATTCCTGGGACCTTTATCATCACAGAAGTAACCAAAATAGAAATCGGTATTGCCAGAACAATTCCTATACTTTCCACCAGAAATCTGCACAATTCACATGGAATGTGCAATTTTATAATAGTAATTAAACTCACATCATTATTCATTCGAATCAGACACATTGGGATCAGTCCACAGCCAAAGACAAACAACAGCACATTTATCATCGTTCCCATAATGTCATATCCAATTTCTCTTCCTGATTTAAATAATTCCAAAAATGTCACTTCCGACTTCTTTTCAACGATTTCGCTTAAGGATGCAGCGATGGCGACCGCCACATCCATGATTGCTCCCAGTCCTGAGATCAGGATTTCTGCATGGAAAATTTCATCCGGATTTTCAATACTTCCAAGATACTCCATGGTCGAATAATCAAGATCTTCTGCATGATGGATTACAACATCAAAGATTCCCATGATCATTACAAGAACAATCAATGTTGTAAAAAGTGCTGCCCATGTCTTTTTATGAATCCCGTTTAATCCAACCAATGTAATAACCGCAAAAAGAATCACCAGCCCGCTGCACATTTCCAGCACATTTGATGTATCTCCCGCTTTCCAAAAACCAATTGCAAAAACAGCAACATTAAAAATAACGGTCAATATCGTAAGCGCACCCTGTCTTCCTGCAATGGTAATTAATACAAACATTAAGAATCCTACAAGTATCATAAGCTCTGTATCTCGTTTCAGTCCACGAATTCCAGAACCCATTCTCTTGCTTGTTCCATTGAGCAGTACCTTATCTCCCTTATGATATGGCTGTTTCGTCATTCCGGTATACGTGTACTCATTCGTAAAACTTATTGTCTTTCCCTTGTTTTCCCCATTTAGGATTACTCCCTGGATGTTCTGCTTATATTTTTTCTCCTTCGTCCCTCTGGTTCCTGTCTCTTCTCCTGAGACACTGGTTTCGACCTTTGTCAGTTTTGCAATGGGTGTGCTATACAACCATGCATCATTTGCAACAAAGATAATACACAGCAGATACAATATGCCAAGGATACAATATAACTTTCTTTTCTTGCTCTGTTTTATAAATTCCAACATTACTTTACTTCCATCTCGAATCTATCAAAAATCATTTTTTTATTTTAACGCAAAAAATTTTATTGTCAAGATGAATTTGAAAATGATTTTCATGTTAAAAGAACAGGACAGCACGCTAACGCGCACTGCTCTGTTCTTCTGTTCTTCTTTTCTCTATTCTACTTTGCTTCTCCCTCCGGGAAAATAATCTTATTCACGAAGAAGAATACCACCATCGACACTCCTCCGTTCAGCACGGTTGTTCCGATATTGTAAAGCCATCCCGGTACAAACATTCCGGCAACTGCAACCCAGATACAATTGATTGAGTTTACAATACATGTAACAATACAGAATGCGATCAGATACCAGAACGCCTGATACCAGATCTTTCCTTTGCTGCGGAACACAAAGCTTCTCTGGATTGGGAAGTTGATACACTCACCAACGAGCATTGCGATCATGTATGCACAGAAATACGGAAGACCTCCATGTGCCGCATCATATCCGATAATATTCCACTTAAATGTCTCACCGAATAATGTAATGTCGATTCCCGGGAAACCGAAATCAATATTCGGAAGTCCTGCGAATGCCAGTGGCAAAAACAGCAACATTACATATTTAAGTACAGTGATCAGATTACTTACGATTACGAACAATCCGCCTTCTTTGCAAGTTCTACTGCTGCCTTTGTCAACTTTTGATTCGGTTTTCTGTTACGGATATATCCCTGCTCATATGCAACAACATCCAGATCTGTTGATCCAATCACATCAAGGATTGCTTCCGGCTGTTTTGTCAGGTTATGATGCGCTTCCACATCAAATGTTTTTCCCTTTGCGTCTTCTGTTGCCTGATGTGTTGAGAAGATTACATTTAAAAGCTCATCCAGTCTCTGATCCAATACCGCTTCATCAAGATCACCATTCTCAACTGCATGAATAATATCATACATACCTGATTTTCCTGTTCCCGGCATTTCCAAATGGCTTCCGTTCTTCACACCAAGTGCATGATCATTACTTCCGCCCCAGTCAGATACAACAAAACCATCAAAGCCCCACTCATCTACCAGGATTTCCTGCAGCATATGACTGTTTTCATTTGCATAGACTCCATTTACTTCATTATAGGAAGACATGATGGACTTTGATTTACCTTCCTTAATTGCAATCTCGAATCCGGTTGTATAAATCTCACGGAACGTTCTTTCATCCACAACGGAATCATTTGCCATGCGGCGCAGCTCCTGACTGTTTGCTGCAAAATGCTTTGGACAAGCTGCAATACCCTTGCTCTGGATTCCACGAACATATGCCGCCGCCATTTTTCCTGCATGATATGGATCCTCTGAAAAATACTCGAAGTTTCTTCCGCACAGAGGACTTCTCTTAATATTAAGTCCCGGTCCAAGGATCACATTGACACCCATCGTCACTGCTTCCTCTGCAAGTGCTTCTCCAATTTCTTCTCCAAGTGCTTCGTCCCAGCTGTTTGCCACTCCTGCTGCTGTCGGAAAACAAGTTGCCGGAAGACTGGCATTCAATCCCAAATGGTCTCCTGCTCCTGCCTGTCTTCTCAGCCCATGCGGTCCATCGGACATTACCATAGACGGAATCCCATATTTTTCTAAATCAACTGTCTCCCATGTGTTCTTTCCTGACATCATAATTGCTTTCTCTGCCAGTGTCATTTTTCTGATCAACTTTTCATATTTCAGACTCATTTTGAAACCTACCTTTTATTGTGTACTATGTTACTTTGTTACCCTTCGCAGTACCTGTGATCAGTTTTCTTGCATTTTCCATATCACAAGTGTCTTTTTTACTGAACTTATCATAACACAAAAAGCAGACCGTTAAGGTCTGCTTTCATAAATGGTCGTTTTTTCTACATGAACTGTTTTAATAACATTTTTTATTTTGATTTTTTCAATAATTTCTTATACGAGAAATCGATCGCAAATGCGCCCAGCGGAGCTGTCAACACAATCGCTAAAACAGCCACGGTAAGAACGGTATCTCCGCATGCAAATCCCATCGCAAGAGGGATTCCACCGATTGCGGCTTGAACTGTTGCTTTCGGTGTATAAGCCATCATGGCAAATAATCGTTCTGTCTTCTTGAGACTTGTTCCAAGAAGACAGACGGATACACCAAGCATACGAAACACCAGTGCACCTACGATAACAACTAACGCTTTCACACCGATTTTTCCAAGATATCCGACATTCACTGTTGCTCCTACAAGCACAAACAGAAATACTTCTGCTGCCACCCACAGCTTTCCATATTTCACAGAAATCCTCTTCGCAACAACTTCTCTCTTCTTCTGCAAACCGATCCCAATGAACATGATCGCGATCAATGCTGAAAATGTAATCGCCGTATTCAAACTGTCTTCCATAACAACAAGCAACAGAGAAATACTCAAAATGATCAACACTTTCGAGGTATCTCTTATATGCACTTTCTTAAAGTAATACGCAAGACATGTCCCTATTAATAATCCAATCCCAATTCCAAGGAAAATAGAAACCGGAATATTGATAAAACTGAGTATAGATGTACTTTGTCCCTGCATCATTCCTGTAAATGTTGAAAACAGCACGATGACATAGACGTCATCCACAGATGCGCCCGCAAGAATCAGCTGCGGAATCCCCTGTTTCACGCCATAGCCTTCCTCCATCAGCTTCACCATTCTCGGTACTACAACAGCCGGTGAAACTGCTGCAAGCACAGCTCCCATGATTGCAGCTTCAAGTATAGATAATCCCATCAGCTTCGGAGCCAACAGTACAATTCCAACAATCTCAAACGTTGCCGGAACAAAACACATCATCACAGCCGGTCTTCCGATCTTTTTAAGTCCTGAAAGATCCAGACCAAGACCGGCTCTTGTAAGGATGATAATCAGCGCGATCTTTCGAAGCTCGGCTGAGATTCCAAGAATACTGTCATCCAACAGATTCAGTACATATGGGCCGAGTATCATCCCCGTGATCATCATTCCAAGCAAGCTTGGCAGTTTGATTTTCTTACAGATCCAGCCCATAGACATTCCTACAAGCAAGATCAAAGCAATACTTAGTAACATCTATTAAATTGCAAGCAAGTTCTTAATTGCTTCCATGTAAATCTGTACTGCTTCTTCAACTTCAGATACGAGTGTGTACTCGTCTGCACCATGGATGCGGTAATCTACGCCCGGTTTCTCCGGTCCGAATGCGATGATATTTTTTAAGGACTTCGCATATGTTCCACCACCGATTACTAACGGTTTGTTCTCTGTATCTCCTGTTACATCTGTATAAGCTTTGTACAGTGCCTCTACAAGTGGAGACTCTTTCGGGAAGAACAATGGTTTTGTAGTTGTGTGGATCTCAATGCGTCCGTTCTCGTCTTCGAGCTTTCCTTCGCACATCTTGAGCATATCTTCTACAGAATATGTTACCGGGAATCTGATATCGATTGTAGCGGAGATCACACCGTCTTCTTTCTTAACGATTCCGTTACAGAATGTAAGCTCTCCAAACTCATCTGCGCATTTCAGTCCGATTCCTGATCCGTCACATGCTGTACCAATGTGTGAGTTATAGAATTCTACGAAATCATCTTCAAATCCGGCTTTTGCAAGACAGTCAAAGATAACACCTGCAGCATTAACTCCAAATGCCGGTGTACTTGCATGTGCAGATACTCCCTTTGCATAAATAGTGATCTTTCCATCTTCCTCTGTTACTTTGTATTCCTGAAGTTTTGTCCCTGCGAAAGCAGCTTCCAGTCTGTCTTTCAGTCCTTCTTCTGCCGGAATCTCTGCTGTACATGCATCACATACGGCATTGAATACAAATCCACCATTGATAGAAATAATCTTTGTATTCTTAGAAGTTGCCAGCATGCCAAGCATACCTTTCTCTCCGTGAATACATGGGTAATTTGCATCCGGTGTAAATCCACAAGATAACTCTTCTGCCACTTCATTATAATGCTCCATACATCTGGAACCATTTTCCTCATTACATCCCATGATCAGACGAACTCTCTTGTTGAGCTTCACACCTGAATCACGAAGAAGCTTCATTGCATAAAGCGCTTCCATAACAGGTCCTTTATCATCTGTTGTTCCACGTCCGTAAACGTAATCTCCTTCTCTTGTCAGCTTGAATGGATCATATGTCCAGTCACCGCCCGCCGGTACGATATCCAGATGTCCTGCGATACCAACGATCTCTTCGCCTTCTCCCATCTCTGCATATCCACAGTAGTTATCCAGGTTCACTGTCTTGAATCCGAGCTCATCTGCAATCTGCAGTGCTTCGTGAAGAACCTTTGCCGGTCCCTCTCCAAATGGCATTCCTTCTGCCGGTGTTCCAAGCTGTGAATCTATCGCTACAAGTCTTTCCATATTGCTTAACAATTCTTCTGTTGTTGCATGAATCTTTTCTTTAATATCCATTATTTTCATCCTTCCTTTTTTACTGTTTTCTATCATATGATGCGAGTGTCAAAAGTAAATTTTGCCACTCACTGATGTAACCGGATTGCTCCATTGCTATGCAATTCCCGCAATCCTCGAACACCTCAAACTCCCATAAAATGGTGTGTTCACACCATTTTATTCCGTTTTCGGTGTTCGGCGTGTCAAAAAGTATAAATTGCTTATTTGTGCGAGCACAAACGCAATTTATACTTTTTGACATTTACATCATCATATCATGTATCGTGAAAAATTTCCAGTCTTCCCTTAACAAAATTATCGACATTTTGTCTATAATCTGGATTAAACAATTCTTCCGTTTTAGATTATATTCTCTTAATAAATTTTACTTTTCTTTAGCTTTCGTGACACGAGGTGTTCACAATTCTTCCATATAATAACATCATCAAGTTGATACAAATGAATTACAAAAGTATCATACATAGAAAAGAAGACGGTGATTGTATTAGCGACAGATCTTTTATGATTGCCGGACTTCGACCAAAAATTACGAATAGTTTATATAGATAATGGCCCGGTGCAGTGCACCGGGCCACGTTTTTGTTATTATATTTTCTTAACCTCTTTTTCCATTTTTCAGATCTTCCACGATTTCATTGTAACGTTTTTTATTCAAACGATAGAAGAACAGAACAACTGCTGTGACAATCCACAAAATTCCTGGAATTGTTGAAAATGAATGTTTCATAACTGCAATTACTTCCGGATTCTGTACCTGATTTGCCACATATCCGTATTTACCAAGCAGAGCTGCAAGGAGTGCAGTTCCTATAGCCATTCCGATTTTATTTCCAAGAGAAACAAATGCATACTGGAATCCATCATTTCTAAGTCCTGTTTTCCACTCGCCGTATTCCACACAATCCGGAATGATCGCATAGATTGCAGTGTTAAATCCTGAAAAGAAAAACTGTGTAATACCTGCCAATGCATAGAATACAATTGGAGATTCTTTTACATTAAAGAAGAACATTGCAAGCATAGCGATTCCTGTAAGTAATGCAAAAACAGATGCTGTTCTTCCTTTATTATTCAACTTGCGGAATACCGGCTGGAAGCAAGCTGCACCAATAATTGAAGGAATAATAATACACATGGAATATGTTGTATAATAGGAAGCATCTCCTTCTACATAAGTGAAATAATATAAAATATCTGCATTTCTTCCATATAATGTGAATCCAAACAGCACCTGTCCAACTAATGCAAGCAGATATGGTCTATTCTGCATAACGGCCTTCAGCTGTACTTTAATGGAGATTTTTTCTTTCTCCGGAATTGTCACCTGCTCTTTTGTCTTTGCAAAACAGAAGAAATGACATGCAGCAAAGATGCCTCCGTAAATAATTGCAACAAACAGATAACCGTTCTTTACACTGTTGCTTCCAAGCCTGCTGATCAGTGGCACTGTTACGATATTGATGATTCCGATTGCGATCATTGCTGCTACGGAACGAGATGTATTGATCTTGGCACGCTCATCAATATCCTGTGTCATAGCACCGCAAAGTGTTCCATATGGAATGTTTACACAGGTGTATCCTAAGACGAGAAGACAGTATGTAATTACCATGTAAACTATTTTCGATGTATTTGACCAATCTGGGTGCGCCCAGAAAGAAAGGATCAAAAGCGCTGATGTGATTGGTGCTGCCACCAACAGCCATGGACGGTATCTTCCCCATCTTGTGTTTGTTTTATCTGTTAATCCACCTACGATCGGATCATTGATCGCATCCCAGAATCTTGAGAAAAGCATTAATGCTGATACTGCCGCCATACTGATTCCAAATACATCTGTATAGAAAATCATTAAAAAGTTACTGACAAACATCCAGCTAAAGTTACATCCTACATCTCCGAAACCATATGCAATCTTGCTGATCAGAGGCACTTTTCCATTATTACTCTCGTTTTCCATTAATTACCTCCTAGTCAGAGTTTCTGATAAAACTCTGTCCTCTCTTGATTCGATCACCTATTTCTCCTGCACATTGATGATTACTTTCATCGTTGTCTCGCGGTTATCATCAATATACTGATATGCTTTCAGATAATCTTTGAATGCAAATGTCTTAGAAATCAATGGTCTTAAATGAACCTTTCCTTCATTTACAAGTTCTATACCATCTACATAATCATCATGACGATACATCATTGTGCTCTTGATATCCAGTTCGTGATCATTTGCAACTGCAAGGTCTACTGTTGCCATTCCCGCAAATACGGCAACAAGAACGATGATACTTCCTTTTCTTGCGTATTTAATTGCCTGTCCCATTGTGATATTATTTCCTGCGCAATCATAGATCACATCTGCCTTGTCAGGACCAAAAGCTTCAACCATTGCCTCTCCAAAGTCCTTCTCCATAGTATTAACGCATACATCAATACCACATTCTTTTGCCTTATCCAGACGAAGGTCGCTGACATCTGTGATCATTACCTTTGCGGCACCCATTCCTTTTGCTGCCTGTGCAACCAGGTTACCGATCGGTCCTGCACCAAGAACTGCAATATTCAATCCCTTTACATCTCCTACCTGCTTCACTCCATGCACTGCAACTGCCAAAGGCTCGATCATGGCACCTTCTTCATAAGACATATCTTCCGGAATCCGTGTTACTTTAGAGGCATCTACTGCAAAATATTCTGAAGCTGTTCCTGTTGTCTGGAATCCCATAACCTTAAGTTCCTCACAAAGGTTATATTTTCCATGGCGGCACGGATAACACTGTCCGCAGTAAACCTGTGGCTCGATCGTAACTTTCTGTCCTTCATGAAATTCTGTAACATCTTTTCCGACCTTGGCAATCTCACCGGATACCTCATGTCCCTGAGTCACCGGGTATTTTGTAAATGGATGCTTTCCATGATATACGTGAATATCAGATCCACAGATTCCAATATTCATAATCTTAACCAGTACCTGATCATCTTTCACTTCCGGAACCGGTACCTCTCTGAAAATAATTTCTCCCGGGTTTGTCATTACCTGCTGTAACATAATGTTTTCCTCCTTTATTGAATATCTTTTATTAAATGTTTTATTAAAGTAATTACATTATTGTTCAGGAAATGTATTTTGTCAATATATTATTGTTCAGTTCTGCCTATTGCACAAGATTTCGCTATGATTTTTATGCACTTTGCGCAAAAAAAGTCCAGGGAAGAAACATGTGTTAAAAATGTTTCTTCTCTGGATTTTCTAACTTTCCATCATTCTGATCGTTATAATGTTTTAATAAAAGCCTGCAAATAATGTTTTGCCACACCAACTGCCGAGGCTTCTCTCTTATATGAACAAACTTTCAGGTATCTCGCATCATGCTCAAATCCATTATATTCCATTACTTTTTTCCCTAAGGTTATCATATGATCTGCAAGATATCCCCCTACTTCTCCTCCAAGAATAATATCCATATCATATGCCATTCTCAGATTTGAAATAAGGATTGCCAGATTATTAAGATACTCTTTCCAAACCTTCACAGCCTGTCCGTCCTGCTCTTCCACCTTCTTCATAAACTGTTCCAGTGTCTCTTTGGTATCATCTGTCAGCACGCTCGCCGCACAGTAAGCATCCGCACAGCCTTGTTTTCCGCAATAACATTTCTTTCCGCCCGGAACAAGGATCATATGTCCAAATTCTCCGGCTTTCTGATTCGCTCCCGGAATCAATTTCCCGTCAATGCAAAATGCTCCTCCGAGTGTGTTATTCAATGAAAGATACAATGCATTTCTATAGTTATTTAAATCCTCTGCCATCATTGCCGCATTGGCATCATTTTCAAAATAAACCGGAAGTGAAAAGATCTGTTCCAAAAAGCTTAAACTATAATTCTCCAATTGGAGCGCATGAGATTTGATCAGCATTCGTTCTTTCGAATTAACAATTCCCGGAATTGAAATTCCGATTCCCAAGATTCGTTCTCTGTTTTCTACATCTGAAAGAAATCTTTCCAATGCTTCGCTCAATTGTAAGTAGTAAGCGGCCTCTGTTGAAAATTCTAAGCGGATCCTTTCATATTTCTCTATCTCATAGCTCAAATTCACAAGTACAAATCCTGCATGCTTAGCAGTGATCCTTATCCCAACCGCATAACGGTACGCTGGATTAATACTGATTCGTTTTGCTTTTCGCCCACCTGTAGATTCATATTCTCCGGTTTCAACCGCAATTCCATTAGCCAAGAGCTCATTCACATTCGACAATACAGTCGGCATACTAAGATTGAGATCCTTCGACAATTCCACTTTAGACGTTGCTTCGTGATTTATAATATAATTTACTATTTTTGATTTTGTAATATTTCTCTTTTCCGCTCCAACCATATCCAAGGCTCCTTTTATAAATCGTTTTATAAAAGTATCTTATCCCTTCTTTGCCGGTTTGTAAAGGTTACAAATGCATTTTATTCTTCTACTTTCACCGGATTTGTCACACTGACCTTGTGATCATACCATGTTCCCTTTTTTCCGATCAATGCAAGATCAAATTCTTTGTCCAGTGCCGGAACCGGAACGTCGAATCCATAGACCTCATCAGATGTTCCATCGCTGTAATTAATAGTATCTGTTGTAGGCTGAAGCAATTCTGCGCCGTCCTTCTGTGCATCCTCGGCAGTTCCTTCGAACAGATTGACAATATTTTTAGACACCAGACTGATATGAATTGTCATTTTCCCATCCTCTACTGTCAGTGTTCCTTTTCCATCCATTGCTTCATTCACATGGAACATAGAGCTGTCTGTTTGGAACTCTGCTGTATATGTTCCGTCTTCCAGTGCTGCCTGCTCCTCATCTGCCTTATCTGCAGAATCCTCTTTTGTATCCGCCTGTTCTGTCTGTGCTTTTCCACTGTCTTTAGCCTCTGTGCTATTTCCACATCCTGTAAATACAGATGCGATCATAGAAACAGAAATTAATACCATTAATAACTTCTTTTTCATCTAAATCCTTCCTTTCATTAATTCAAAAAAGGTCATGCCATTCCCTTTTCTCTGAACAAGCATGACCTTCTCAATATCTTCTTACAAATTACTCTGCATCAATTGCAGCCTGTGTATGTGCTACATACAGCTGCTGGATTGCCTGGATCTCTCCTAAACCTGCAATCTGAGTATCAATGCTGTCAAATGCTCCTGATGCCTCAAACTGGCTCTTCCAGGAATCATCGTCATCTCCGGCCATATCGTTGTTCGCATGGTCTCCTGCAACAACCATCAGCGGACGAAGGATTACTTTCTTATATCCTGCTTCTTTCAGTTTCTCAATCACTGCCTCGCAGGATGTATCTTCCGGCTCACCCTCTACAGTTCCGATAAATACATTGTCATATCCAAGCTGTTCCATCTGTGTCTGCATCTGAGAATAACTTACCTTTGCAGTATGAGATGTACCATGTCCCATGAATACAAATGCTGTTCCGTCTTCTTTCACTGCATCTAAACTATCAAATCCGGCGTCTTTCACTGCCTCTGCTGTGATTGCTTCCGCTACTGCTGCCTTGTCTGCATTGATAACAGTTGCATCAGCTCCAACTTCTCCAAGGAGCGGCTCTGCGATCTTAACAGATTCAAATTTATCTTTATATCCCTCTACTGCTGCTGTAAGTTCATCATACTCTGCACCATGCATCAGATGTGTTGGCTGTACAACGAGGTTCTTTACGCCATTGTCAACCGCTCTCTGCAATGCCTGATCCACATTGTCGATCTTCTCACCATCACGAGCCTGTACATGATTGATAATGATCTGTGCTGTAAATGCTCTTCTTACAGACCAGTCCGGATTTGCTGCCTGGATTGCTTTCTCAATACCACCGATATCTGTCGCACGGCTGTCATTGAAGGATGTTCCAAAACTTACTACAAGGATTTCATTTTCACCAATCTCATCAGCATTGAGCGGATCATCCTTGGATGCATCTCCTGTATCTCTTCCGAAATAATCCGGATCCGCATTCTCTCCCTCAACAAGTTCTTTCTGTGCATCTGTCAGTGCATCCCATGCTTCTTTCGCTGCTGTACACTGCTCATCTGTCTTGTCTGTTCTTTCCTGGACATAAATGTCATCGATCAGCTTCGCAACTTTATCTGCTGCTTCCTGATCACTGTCCTGTTTAGACTCTGTCTTTGTTGTGTCAGTGTTGTTGTCGCCCTTTGATCCACATCCTGCAATCATGGACACACTAAGTGTTGCTGCCAGTAAAACCATTAATACTTTCTTTTTCATTGTCATCCTCCTGATTTCTTATTCTCAGAAATGAAAACACCCTCGAATCAAACGAGGGTACGCAAAGAAAAACCGGTGATCATTTACAATCTATCTGTAAATAATTACTGCAGTCTAAATCATTTTCTTTCGTACGGCCAATTCCTCGTGGCATGAATTCTTCATTCCTGTACTGCGAAAGGCAGGTCTCCCGGCTGATCGTTCAAATGCTTCTGCTTCACCTTCCCGGTCTCCCAGTGGTCTCAAAACACAAGCTCACGAAATACGGTGACGAGTTCGTACAGGATTCTCACCTGTTTCCCTTTTCACCAGTCCAGATTTCCCACGTCGTTCCTCTGATCATTCATAATCAGGACGCCATCATCCATCTGACTGACACCTCACGCATCTGTATTAAATTATATGTTACAACGGGGTCATTCTATCACACTTACACAAATGCGTCAAGAAATGTTATAAATTGGAGGATTTGGCCTCATTTCCGACTTTGATTTCCTCAGCAAAAATGATACAATATCCCTCAGAGACAAAATTTGTAACTAAGGTGGTTTATTATTATGAAAGAATCTAATAGCCAGGCATTTCGTCGTGGTTTTCGCGATGGAATTCCGATCGGACTTGGATATCTTGCGGTCTCCTTTTCAATCGGTATTGCCGCAAGAAATATCGGCCTGAATGCATTTCAGGGATTCCTTATGAGTCTGTTAAATAATGCATCTGCCGGAGAGTATGCCGGACTGACTGTAATTGCTGCAAACTCTCCTTATATTGAGGTCGCAATTGTCACATTGATCACGAATGCACGTTATCTTCTGATGAGCTGTGCCATGAGTCAGCGTTTAAGTCCCGACCTTTCGTTAGGACACCGTCTGCTGATGAGTTATGATATCACAGACGAACTTTTTGGAATTGCGATCAGCAGACCAGGTACTTTAAATCCTTATTATACCTATGGCGCGATGGTAACTCCGCTTCCGGGCTGGGCTTTTGGAACTATGCTCGGTGTCATTGCCGGAAATATCATGTCACCGCGTATGGTCAGTGCATTTAGTGTTGCCCTCTTTGGAATGTTTATCGCTATCATCATTCCTCCTTCGAAGCAGAATAAAGTCGTTGCGGGACTGGTTACTCTTGCATTTATCTCAAGCTTCGCAGCAACTTGCCTGCCTTGGATCTCCACTCTGTCGGATGGTACCAGAACAATTATACTGACCGTCGTACTTTCAGCCGGAGCAGCATTCTTCTTCCCTATACCGACAGAAGATGAAACTTCAGCTTCAACTAAGCAATAATAAAAACGTAACTGTTCAATTACTCAGAAGGAATAAAAATTATGACACACAATATTTATATTTATATTCTTATCATGGGCGGTATCTCTTATTTAATCCGCGTACTGCCGATGACCTTGATTCGAAAACCTTTGAAGAACCAGTTTCTTCAGTCCTTTCTATACTATGTACCTTATGTCACACTAGCAGTGATGACATTCCCGGCGATCCTTCATGCCACACAGTCTCCAATCTCCGGAGTTCTCGCTCTCGTTGTTGGAGTTGTAGCCGCATGGTGTGGTGCCGGCCTGCTGCCGGTCGCAGTTCTTTGCTGCGCAGTTGTATTTATTGCAGAGCTTTTCTTGTAGAGTGATCTTATAGATTTTAGTAACTGTCGATGCCCTTTTTTCTGCCATTGATGCTTTTTTCGCTACCGTCGATACCCTTTTTCGTTTGGCGAAATGAATTATCTTAATTTTCTGACATTTAAGACAATTTCTTTAAAAAGTCTAACGCAAAAATATCAAAAAAGGGGTTGCATTTTTCTGTAGCTTTGATATAATAACCATGTTGTTTGAAACAAGCAACAAACAAAACTCAAGTAATGCGGAATGGTGTAATTGGCAGCACAGCAGACTCTGACTCTGTTAGTAGGGGTTCAAGTCCCTTTTCCGTAGCTGGGAATTTGCTTCGGCAAGTTCCCTATTTTATCGGAGTGTGGCTCAGTTTGGTAGAGCGCTACGTTCGGGACGTAGAGGTCGCAAGTTCGAATCTTGTCACTCCGATGTTTTAAGAGATTACAATTTGTAATCTCTTTTTTGTTATAGTCTCTTTGTTATTAAGTCAATATTATAAACAAAATGCGTTGACCTCAAATTCACAAAAATGAAAATCGGTCAACGCACCATCATTATCTATTCATCAAATCTTTATTTTAGCTCCCCATCAAATACAACGGTTGCCGGTCCTGTCATATAAACTGTGTTCTTCTCCTGATCCCACTGAATCTCCAAATCTCCGCCAAGAAGCTTTACAGTTACTTCATCTTCTGTCAATCCATTCAGAATACAGGAAACAGCTACAGCACATGCTCCTGTTCCGCAGGCAAGTGTCTCCGCAGATCCTCTCTCCCAAACACGCATCTGTACAGTATGTCTATCCAGTACTTTTACAAACTCTGTGTTCACACGTCTTGGAAATCTCTCATGGCTTTCGAATTTTGGTCCGATTTCTTCAATCGGAAGATTATCAACATCATCTACATAAACAACTGCGTGCGGATTTCCCATAGATACGCAAGTCATACGATATTCTTTTCCATCCACAAGAATCGGTTCATCTACAGCTTTATCTCCCTCAGCCACAACCGGAATTTCTGCCGGTGTCAAGATTGGGCTTCCCATATCAACTCGAACCTTCGCAACTTTTCCATTTTCTACGAAAAGCTGAAGTGTTTTGATTCCTGCTAAAGTCTCAACTGTAATCTCTGTTTTGTCAGTCAGACCGTAATCATACATATATTTTCCAACACAGCGAACTCCATTTCCACACATTTCTCCTCTGGAGCCATCCGCATTATACATGGCCATCTCACAGTCTGCCACTTCCGACGGACAGATCAGGATCAATCCATCGGATCCTATTCCAAAATGTCTGTCACTCACCTGGATTGCCAACGCTGATGGATCTTCTACCTTCTCTTCAAAACAGTTTACATACACATAATCATTTCCAATTCCCTGCATTTTTGTAAATTTCATTCTCTTCTCCGTTCCACTGTCATCACTGACAGTCCTCTCATTTGTTATTGTTTACAGCACTTCTTATTCGTTACTGTTAACAGCTGCCTCTTATTCATTCATAATTGTCAGCACCATCTGTGCTGTTTCGAGCATATTAGTCCCACTTTCCATACTGCTCTTCTGTAAATATCGATGTGCTTCCTCTTCTGACATGTTATTTCGTTCTATCAGAAGCGCTTTCGCCTGATCGATTATCTTTCTCTGAGAATCGTCTCTCTTTCGTATCGTTTCTCTGCGCTTTCTTCTCTTCCTGCTCTGTGTCTGCTGAATCATTTCAACGGTATTTACCAAATCATAAACTTTGATTGGGAGTGGAAGTCCTACAACCCCATCCGGCAGTCCATCCATCCACTTATCCGCTGAAGCCACCAAAAGCATGTCAAACGTATCCGGAAGAGATTCTCGTAAATCTGTATACTGCATATCTTGAAACCGATAACCACACACGACAATTCCATCGTTCCAGTTATCAGCATACTGCAAAACCTTAGCTCCTGTCAAACATACCGCAGATACTTCAATACCCGCACGAACCAAACTATTACGGATATTTACTGCATTTTCCCTCTTTGGAAAAACGACAATAATGTTGCTCATATCTGCTCACCTCTTCCGCTAACTACTCTTCTATCAATCCGTTCTCTCTAAATGCCAAATGCCAGGATACCTGAACTACAGCCTGTAAAGATAATGATCGATCTCCCAGTCTGTCACCTGCATACAATATTCTTTATATTCTTTCTTATTTGCTTTTATGATCTTCTCGGCAAGCTCTTTCCCTAATACGCTGATCAGCAGTTCATCTTTCTCAAGCTCTGCTGTAGCAGCCCCAAGCGTTCTCGGCAGTTCTTCCACTTGAAGTTCATCTCTTCTTTCCTGCGTCATCTTCTGAATATTTTCATCAATATTCTTCGGAGGCATGATCTGATTCTTAATTCCATCCAGTCCCGCTTTCAGAAGTACTGCAAGTGCCAGATATGGATTCGCCGTAGCATCCGGACTGCGAAGTTCCAGTCTTGAATTGTCTTCTTTCTCCATAGACACACGGATCAAAGGTCCTCTTGTCTTAGCTGACCATCCCATATAAACGGGTGCTTCATACCCCGGCACAAAACGTTTATAAGAATTGATCGTTGGATTTGTAATACAGGTGATTGCCTTCATATGTTTCATCAAGCCACCAATAAAATAATATCCTTCCTGACTGAGTCCGTTCTCATCCTCTGCGTTATAAAGTGCATTTGTTCCATCGTTTTTATATAAAGACAAATTAATGTGCATTCCTGACCCATAAGTCTCACTCTTCGGCTTTGGCATAAATGTCGCGTGCAGACCGTGTCGTTTTGCGATTGTCTTGACAACCATCTTAAATGTCATCAGATTATCTGCTGTAATCATCGCCTCATCGTAGTGAAAGTCGATTTCATGTTGCGCCGGCGCAATCTCATGATGTGAGGAAATAATCTCAAACCCCATATCTTCTAATGTTAAGATCATATCTCTTCTCGCATTTTCTCCAAGATCCAATGGCCCTACATCAAAATATCCTCCCTGCTCGTGAGTTACTGTTGTCGGTCTACCGTCATCATCTGTATGGAAAAGAAAGAACTCGCATTCCGGGCCGACATTCATCGTATATCCCATCTCTTTCGCCTCCGCAACAGCCTTTCTGAGTACATAACGCGGATCTCCTTCATACGGTGTTCCATCTTTTTTATACACATCACAGATCAGTCTTGCAACTTTTCCCTGCTGTGGTCTCCATGGAAAGATTTCAAATGTACTCAAATCCGGATATAAATACATATCTGATTCTTCCTCATCTGCAACCCCTTCCAAGGAAGAAACATCAAACATACAGCGGTTATCCAACGCTTTTTCAAGCTGTCCTACTGTTACCGCCATATTTTTCATCGTTCCAAAAATATCTGTAAACTGCAATCTGATGAAAGCGACATCTTCTTCCTCTACTATGTGAAAAATATCATCTCTTGTATAGTTATGCATTATTTTTCGACCTCCTTTATCATAAACTGATACGATAAAAGGGCGTTCTCCACCTAAGTTGGAAACGCCCTTGTTTCTGTGTTACATTATAATGATTGACTGTTTTCTTGTCAATTATTTCTGAATCAGTTCAAGAACTTCTTCTTTTACAGGCATTGCTTTGATCGCACCCTTCTTTGTTGTTACAAGTGCTGCTGCCGCATTCGCAAATGTCAGCATCTCTCCTAACTGTTCCTCTGTCAGATTCTCAAAATCATGATCAACCAGATAATTCAAAGAACTTCCACAGAAAGTATCTCCTGCACCGGTTGTCTCAATTGCTTTCACTGAAAATCCCGGTCTCTCTACGCGCATGCCTTTGTAATAAGCTCTACTTCCGTCTTTTCCCATAGTCAGAAGAATCAGCGGAATATTGTATGTCTCCTGCAGATATGCGATTCCCTCATCATAGTCTTCCTTACCGGATACAAACTGAATTTCATTATCAGAGATCTTCAGGATATCACATTTTCCAAATCCATACTCCATCTGCTCTTTTGCAAGATCAAGAGAGCTCCACAGCGGCGGTCTCAGATTTGGATCAAAGGATACAAGGCAACCATTTGCTTTTGCTGTTTCTACCGCTTTCTTTGTCGCTTCACGCACACCTTCATGTGTCATAGAAAGTGTTCCAAAATGAAAGACTTTTGTATCTTTTACTACTTCTGGATTCACTTCATCTGCAGTAAGCATCATATCCGCTCCCGGATTACGGTAAAATGAGAATTCTCTGTCTCCATCTGGGAATGTATGTACAAATGCGAGTGTTGTATTCACATTTTCGTCAACCATCAGATTGGAGGCATCGATTCCGGCTTCCGTAATCGTATCTCTTAATAACGCTCCGAACTGATCTTTTCCAACTTTTCCTATAAATGCTGTCTTCTTTCCCATCTTGTTCAGAAGTGCCAGCACATTACACGGTGCACCTCCCGGGCAAGCCTCAAACATATTGTTTCCCTGCTCGCTTTGTCCATTCATTGTAAAATCAATCAGAAGCTCTCCTAATGCGATTACATCATATTTCTTTGCCATGAAGTTCTCCTCCCATTTCTTGTTTTATTACTTTGTCTTATTGCTTGTCTTAATTAAAATATACTAACTCTTCAATTGGTTCTGCAGGCTCAATATTCTCTGCCTCAAGCACCGGTCCTTCTCCGCCGTATACGGACAGATTCGCATAACGCACTTTTGCACGAATTTTTACCCAGTCTCCCGCATTCAGTTTCGGCGCATAAGCGCTTCTGCAAACATATCCAAGGAAAGATGTATCATCTGCGCAGCAAGTCATTGCCATACGCCCCGGATAGAATACCTTAGATGGAAATGATTTTGGTTTCATAACCTTTGCAACAAATTCTACAGCTTTTCCTTTATAGCGCTCCGGATGCTCCTGCATATCAATATACCAGATACCATAATCTTCTCTTGGAATCTCAATCACAGGTGCTTTGAGATCATATGGTACTTCGTCTTCAAAGATATTGTCTACCTCACCGTTCTCATCCTCAAAGATTACTTCTGCCTGAGGGCTTACAACCTTAACACTTCTGCGGTATCCTGCCAACGGTTTCTTATCCTCGCAACGGTTGAACAGAACAAGCTCTGCGCCCTTTACCATCTCTACAAACAGTGGTTTTAAGTTTGTCAGATACATCTGAAAAGTACTTGCATCTACCGTTGTGATCTTCTGCTCAATAGCCCATCCTGCCGGAAGCTTCATCTTCTCAAATTCACTCACCTGCCACATACCGTTATACTCGATAACCACACGTTCCGGCTTGTGCTTCTTATTCATCTCTTCCAGCCATTCTTCTGTCAGATCTTCTTTATCTTCTACAGTCTCAATAACGACACCATACTTCAGCAATTCTCTCGGATCATACTCTTCTTCTCCCTCTTCACAAAGAATCAGAAGTGTCTTGCCGTCGATCTGGAAGTAGTCCTGTGACAATGTAAAATTCAGAAACTGTGTCTTTCCACTATCAAGAAAACCTGTCATCAGATAAACCATAACATCTGGCTCTTTCATCATATCTATCTCCATTCCGTCTCCCTTTCGCAGAAGACATCTGTTATTACATAATGTTACGTAGCCCCCTATGGGGTACTGCTTTGCTTATCCTTTTTATTTCAGCTTAAATAATTCTGCAAGCTTGTCTTCGTTAAGCTCTGCTCCGATCACACAGATTCTTCCTGTGTATTCCGGTGCTCCTGTTCTTACTTCATGTTCCTCCGGAACCATATCAAAGTAAATCCACTCACCATCTGCACCTGCAACCATTCCTTTTGCACGAAGTACATTTCCGTAAGAGCCGTCCTCTTCAAGAGTCTTCAGAATTGCACTGACCTCATCCTTTGTATAAGTATGAATTGTCTCTTTACCCCAGCTTGTGAATACCTCATCTGCATGATGATGACCCTCATGATCGTGGTGATGATGGTGTCCACAGCCGCAGCTGCACTCTCCATCATGATGATGGTGCTCATGCTCATGTTCTTCATGATCGTGGTGGTGATGCTCATGTTCATGTTCTTCATGATCATGGTGGTGATGCTCGTGTTCACACTCTTCATGGTCATGGTGATGATGCTCGTGTTCATGCTCATGTGCCTCTTCAGCTACTTCTGCAAGCAATTCCTCTTCCAGAGATTTGCTTGATTCCATTGTCTCAAGAATCTTCTCACCCGGAAGCTGCTCGATTGGTGTTGTAATGATTGGAGCTTTTTCATTCAGTTCTCTTAACAGTGCAACGCTTTCCTGAATCTTCTCCGGTTTCGCTTTATCTGTACGGCTTAAAATAACTGCACCTGCATATTCAATCTGATTGCTGAAAAATTCGCCAAAGTTCTTACGGTAAATCTTGCACTTTGTTACATCTACAACTGTTGTAAAGCTATTGAGCTCTGCATCAATCTCACCCTGAACATCCTGTACAGCCTTGATTACATCAGAAAGCTTTCCAACTCCTGATGGCTCAATCAGAATACGATCCGGATGATAAGTATCTACGACCTCATGAAGAGATTTTCCAAAATCTCCAACCAGTGAACAACAGATACATCCTGAATTCATCTCACGAATCTCAATTCCTGCTTCCTTCAAAAATCCACCATCAATACCGATCTCTCCAAATTCATTCTCGATCAATACAACCTGCTCTCCCTTGTATGCGTCAGAAAGAAGCTTCTTAATTAAAGTTGTCTTTCCTGCTCCAAGAAATCCTGAAATAATGTCAATCTTTGTCATTGTTCTCTTCTCCTCTTTCTATTATTTCAAATCCAATTCAACCGGGCAATGATCTGATCCCATAATATCTGTAAGTATCTTCGCATCGTCCAGTCTGTCCTTTAAACTTTCCGAGACACAGAAGTAGTCTATACGCCAGCCTGCATTCTTCGCCCTGGCACTGAAACGATAAGACCACCAGGAATAGATTCCTGTCTGCTCCGGATAAAAGTACCGGAATGTATCAATAAATCCGGCATCCAGAAGTTCAGTAAACTTCTGTCTTTCCTCATCCGTAAAACCTGCATTCTTACGGTTGGTCTTCGGATTCTTAAGATCAATCTCTTTGTGCGCTACATTCATATCTCCAGTCACAATCACCGGTTTTGTCTCTTCTAACTTCTTCAGATAAGTACGGAAGTCATCCTCCCACTTCATTCTGTAATCTAACCTTGCCAGCCCATTCTGAGAATTCGGTGTGTATACTGTGACGAAATAAAACTCTTCAAATTCACACGTAATCACACGTCCTTCCTGGTCATGCTCCTCAATACCGATTCCATAACTCACCGACAATGGTTCTTTCTTTGTAAACACAGCTGTTCCGGAATATCCCTTCTTCACAGCATAATTCCAATACTGATAATAGCCTTCTAATTCCAGATTTAGCTGTCCTTCCTGCATCTTCGTCTCTTGAATACAGAAGATATCCGCATCTGCCTCATGAAAGAAATCAAGAAATCCTTTCTGTACACAGGCACGAATACCATTTACATTCCATGATATTAATTTCAATACGCTGCATCCTCCCTTTCAAGAGTGTTGCTGTTCACCGTCCATTCGCCAACTCTTCCGTGAATAATCAGCAACTTTCCATAACCGAATCAATAATACACCTCATCAAGGAATAACCCTCTTGCAGGTGCTAAAAATCCAGCCTGACTTCTATCTTTTGATTTCAAAGGTTCCTTCACACTCTCTATGCTTCGTGCTCCGGTTCCAACTTCCAGCAAAGTTCCTGTCAAAATCCTTACCATATGGTAAAGAAATCCTGTTCCTTCATATTGAATATTGACTTTGCTTCCTTGTCCGCAAATCATTATAGCATAAATTGTTCTTTTTGTGGACTTTTCATCCTTTTTATCTGTATATCCGGCAAACTCATACGTGCCAATCAACAATTGTGCTGCCTTTCTCATCGCATCTAAATCCAATCTCTGCGGAAAATGATATGTATATCGTCTTGTGAATACATCTGGTTTCTCCGCCAAATCCAGCTGATAAATGTATCTTTTTCCAACTGCACTTTTTCTCGCATGAAATCCATTCCTCACAAGCTCTGCATCTAAAATCCGAATATCTTCAGGTAATCTTGAATTTATCTTTTCTGTAAAAAATCCATCCTCCACCCGACCAGAAAGAACTACTGTTGCAGTCTGTCCATTCGCATGAACACCTGCATCTGTTCGTCCTGAACCATCAATCTCCACTGGATATCCTGCCACTGACGAAATTGTTCGCTCCAGAGTTCCCTGCAAAGTGTTCTCTGTGTTTGCCTGTCTCTGCCATCCCTGATATGCAGTTCCGTCATAAGCAATTGTTAATTTATAAGTTCTCATTCTCGCCTCCCGTGTAACATACTAACATTCTCCGAAAGATTGAAATCGGTTATACTCACGAACAGAGTATAACCGATTTTTATTATCTTAGAAATTTCTTCAATTCATCCATAAATGTATTCGCATCTTTGAACTCTCTGTAGACAGATGCAAATCTGACATATGCAACCGGATCCAATGTCTTCAGATTCTCCATAACAATTTCACCAATCTCACTGCTTGGGATTTCTTTCTCTTCACGATTAAAAATTGACAGTTCAATCGCATCAATTGTCTTTTGAATCTCTTCAGCCGGAACCGGACGCTTGTAGCATGCATTCAGAACTCCATTCTCTATCTTCGCTCTTTCATACTGTTCACGGTTATTATCTTTCTTAATTACAATCAGTGGAATTGTCTCTACCTTTTCATAAGTTGTAAAACGCTTACCACATTCATCACAGGAACGTCTTCTTCTGATAGAACTATTATCCTCTGCTGGTCTGGAATCAATCACTCTTGTATCTGGATTGCCACAATATGGACACTTCATATAATCCACTCCGCCTTTCCACGTATCTTATTGCCTTCATTATACACAATGTCTAATATTTTTGCAAAAACTTTTCTTCTTTAATTTCCACAAGAATAATATCCGGTCCAATCTTCTTTATACATGCAAATGGTATCACATATTCGCTATCCGTTCCAAAGAATCCACAGAACTTTGCCGGTCCCGGAACAATCAATGCTTCTATCGCACCGGAGCATACATTTATCTGCAGATCTACTACACCTCCAAGGCACTTGCCATTGCAGATATTCACAACTTCCTTTTCCTTCAATTCGCAAAATCTCATAGGCATTATTCCATGATTGCCGATATTTTCTCTTAACTATTCTATGCATGAAATCAGAATCTGTTGTATAATAAAAGAAGTCTCCTTTCTGTCTGATCGTAAGACTTCTTTTTCCCTTAAAAGCTTGTCCGATAAATCGGCAATGCATTGATTACCGGTTCCTCATATGGATGTACCTCTTTAATTACCTGAATTGTTTCATCCACTTTTTCTGTAAATACAGTCACTTCAACTTTCACTTCCGGCTCACAACTAATCTCTCCTACATTTCCAATGTAAGGAGAAGTTCCATCTAATGGTCTCCAGTAACTGGTGACCTTGGAGCAGGACATACAGGAATCATAATTTCCTATATGACCGGCATCTACTGACTGCAATGCTTTCTGTAGCTGCGAAATATGTGTTTCTGGAATAAAGATTTCTAATTTGCAATACTTGAAATCCATGCGACACACCTCCTCAATGCACAAACAAAATTTATATCAAAATCCCATCGCAATGATCTATTTCATGCTGAATGATCTGAGCCGTCCATCCACTGTATTTTTCTCTTTTCTTTTTGAAATTCATATCCTGATATTCAACTTCTATTTCCTGATAACGTCTGCAGCTTCGCACTCCATCCAATGACAGACAACCTTCTTCCGTCTCATAAGCGCCTGTGCGTTTCACGATTTTCGGATTAAACATAGCAATATTAAACAACCCCATATTCACTGCAATGATTCTCTTTTTTACTCCGATCATATTCGCAGCCATTCCTACACAGCCTGCTTCATTTGCTTTCAGTGTATCCAGCAGATCTATTGCCACCTGCTTATCCGCTTCTGTTGCCAATTCTGATTTCTGATTTAAGAAAAATATGTCTCTCATAATAGGCTTAATCATACTATTTTACTTCCTTTCCATTCCCTGCAAACCATTCTGTTTCTATAGAAATTTTTTCTTCTGTCGCTAAGCTTACATAATATTCATCTATACATCTTGTCTCAATAAAATATTCCTTTGCTTTTTCATTTTCCCATTCTTTGCTAAATCCAATGCCTTTTACTTTCAGCTTCGCTTCTAGTTCTGTCCATAATTGAGTAAATATCCGGTCTTTTTCCTCCCCACAAAGTTCAGACATTGCATTTTGTATTTCATTCGAAAATATCTTCTTCGCTGTAGCTTCATGATACGGACGCACACGTTCAATATCAATGCCTACTTCCTGATCAGCAATCGCTAGAACTACATATTTACCGCTATGTGACAGGTTAAAATGTTTTCTCGCATCCACAAGCATCGGCTTCCCATTTTTATTCATTACAAGCTGAGCATCATTTTCTACACCTAAATACTCCTTTAAAAGATATCCCGCTATCAGCTCCTGTTTTTTATCCGTTTCTCTCTTATGCTTCTGATACTTTTCAACATATCTTTGTGCTATCTGTGAGAGAATCCACTCTTCCTTACATGATATTTTTTCTATATCAGCTATTATGATTCTTCCCTTGGTCATTTATTGTCCCATCTTTTCTATATACTTTTTTCAAGAATGCCACCAGCATTTTTGCCGTGAGACACACTATCCTCATCTGATATATACATATAGCAAAATCTTTTCTTTGTCAAGAAACTTGATTTTTTTGCAAGAAAAAAACAGCGCTTTCGCACTGCTTCTCATTCCTGTCTATATATCATGTACCTTCAAAACTACATACAGTCAAAACCAACATCATCATCCAAACCTATCACTGCTTTGGTTATGCCCTCGACCT
>NZ_JAJCME010000079.1:0-269 GCF_020560115.1 Mediterraneibacter sp. 210702-DFI.5.30 | reverse complement strand
ATGAAAACCACATGGAGTTGTTAGAGAATCGATCATCCAAAACGGTTGGTCTTGAAGGCGTAAATCGTTTTGAACTTTGATAGATCAAGACTGCAAAATTTAATCGATATCGGTTAAAATGTCTTTGTAACCGCTTTAACCAAAATGATTAGAATAAGCAGCAGAATGTTCTTTATAAAACATAAAACGAATTAGAGATTCAGGCAATAAAAAAAGAATCATGAGTGGCCGCTCATGATTCTGAGATTATCCTGAATACTCAAGCACTG
>NZ_JAJCME010000078.1:0-270 GCF_020560115.1 Mediterraneibacter sp. 210702-DFI.5.30 | reverse complement strand
AAGAAATACGTCACGGAGATCGTCAAATCGGCTCGCGAAAAAGGCTATGTCGAAACGCTGACGCATCGGCGGCGCTATTTGGATGATATCCATTCCAAAAATTTTGCCAAGCGCTCATTTGCCGAACGAACCGCGATGAACACGCCAATTCAAGGCAGCGCGGCCGACATTATCAAGATTGCCATGATCGATATGGACAAGATGTTGCGGGCTCATGATCTTAAAGCACGGATGCTTTTACAGATTCATGACGAACTGGTCTTTGAGGCG
>NZ_JAJCME010000077.1:0-270 GCF_020560115.1 Mediterraneibacter sp. 210702-DFI.5.30 | reverse complement strand
CCGCGACTTTCATTTTCAACGAGGTGGAGTCCATCGTGCCCAGCCAGCTGAGCTTCTCCTTGTGCTCGTCGATATCCAGTTGCGAGACAAAATTCTCGTAGCCGGAAATCATCACCATCACCAGCAAACCGCCCACCAGCGCCATGTCGATCAGCGACAGGATGACCAGGATCAAATCCGACTCAGTTAGCGCAAACACGTTGGGGATTACATGAAACACTTCCTGGAAGAACTTCAACGCCAAAGCCAGCAGGCCCAGCGAAAGCCCGA
>NZ_JAJCME010000076.1:0-270 GCF_020560115.1 Mediterraneibacter sp. 210702-DFI.5.30 | reverse complement strand
GGCGGGGAACCATTCTTGAACACCCAGGTCTGCTTAAAGATCATCAAGCGCGTGCGCAAGGAGTTTGGTCATACCAAAGATATCTGGTCATGGTCGGGCTACACCTGGGAAGAGCTGCAGCAGGAATCATATGACAAACTGGAAATGCTGAGCCTGATCGATATTTTGGTTGACGGCCGCTTTTTAGAAGGGCAAAAGGATTTGACGCTGCAGTTTCGTGGCAGTGCCAACCAGCGCATCATCGACGTGCAGAAATCATTAAAAGCCAAC
>NZ_JAJCME010000075.1:0-271 GCF_020560115.1 Mediterraneibacter sp. 210702-DFI.5.30 | reverse complement strand
CGCGCTGTTGATCGGCCTGATCGTGGTTAACGTGGTTCAGCCTGGCGCTGGCATGCATATTGACGTGTCGACCCTGGATGCCAGCAAAATTGCCGGTTACGTGTCGGCAGGCGCAGACCAGAGCATCGTAGGCTTTATCCTCAATGTAATCCCGTCGACCATTGTTGGCGCCTTCGCCAATGGCGATATCCTGCAAGTGCTGATGTTCTCGGTGATCTTCGGTTTCGCCCTGCATCGCCTGGGTGCCTACGGCAAGCCGGTACTGGACTTC
>NZ_JAJCME010000074.1:0-272 GCF_020560115.1 Mediterraneibacter sp. 210702-DFI.5.30 | reverse complement strand
ATTTCCGGAAACTCCCAACCTGCCAGCAGTTTGTCGCCAATCAGCGGGTGAATGCTGTCGATGACATGGTTAAGCGAAATCGGGTCGGACAGCAGTTCGTTGTGCTCTTCGGCGTAAGTCAGGATAGGCAGGACGCCGATCTGATGCACCAGGCCACCCAGCGCCGCCTGGTCGGGCTTGAGCAAGGTATGACGGCGGCACAGGGTGTAGCAGATGCCGGCCACTTCCAGGCTCTGGCGCCATACATCGCGCATTTTTTGCTCGACCACTTC
>NZ_JAJCME010000073.1:0-272 GCF_020560115.1 Mediterraneibacter sp. 210702-DFI.5.30 | reverse complement strand
AGTTATATATGTAGCCTTTCTGGTGTCCATTTCACCACTACTGGATAGAACAATAGTTTTATTGTATCCATCAATGTTAGGAGAGAATATATGGTCCGTTGTACTTGTCCATCCAGTATCAACTTTTCTACCTTCAACAACATCGAAACACCGCTTGTACACTGTGCCAATATCACTGCTATTGAACGTTTCCAAAGCAAGGAGTTGTTCTGTCCCCTCAGCCAGTAAAGGCTGAGGTACTATATTAAGTTTTCCCTCACACCCGCATAACA
>NZ_JAJCME010000072.1:0-272 GCF_020560115.1 Mediterraneibacter sp. 210702-DFI.5.30 | reverse complement strand
AGCGCCCCGAACTCCACCAGCATATGCAGGGCGATCAGTAGCGAACCGGCCAGCAGCGAAGGCCAGAGCAATGGCAGGGTGATGTTGAAAAACACCCCCCAGCGGTTCTGCCCCAGGGTGCGGGCGGACTCTTCCAGGGCCGGGTCGAGGTTGCGCAGGGTGGCGGCAACCGGCAAAAAAATCAGCGGGTATTTGGACAGGCTCATCACCAGGATCGCCCCGCCCAGGCCTTCAAAGCTGGCGCTGAGCGAGACCCAGGTAAAGCTGCTGAC
>NZ_JAJCME010000071.1:0-272 GCF_020560115.1 Mediterraneibacter sp. 210702-DFI.5.30 | reverse complement strand
CGGGTACCCTCATTACTATTGATGAAGAGGAATCCATGGAACAGCCGATCATTTCCGGCATCGCCTTCAATCGCGATGAAGCCAAGCTGACCATTCGCGGTGTGCCGGATACCCCGGGCGTGGCATTCGGGATTCTGGGCCCCATCAGTGCAGCCAATATCGAAGTCGACATGATCGTGCAGAACGTTTCGCACGATAACACCACCGACTTCACCTTCACCGTACACCGCAACGATTACGAAAAGGCGCAGAAGGTACTGGGTGAAACCGCC
>NZ_JAJCME010000070.1:0-272 GCF_020560115.1 Mediterraneibacter sp. 210702-DFI.5.30 | reverse complement strand
AAAACTGTCGCCGCTGCAGTCTGAAGTTGCTGAAACGGTAACGGCGAGCATGCGGCAGCACGAAAAGCGTTTGATATGGGCGGTAACGGGAGCCGGTAAGACGGAAATGATGTTTAAAGGTCTGGCTGATCGTTTGCAAGCAGGTGAGCGAATTGCTTGGGCCTCGCCGCGAGTTGACGTTTGTCTGGAGATTTATCCCCGTTTGAACAAGGCTTTTCAAAACTGTAAGATTGCACTGTTATACGGCCACGCCAAAGAAGCCTATTGCTATC